>CAYMWZ010000211.1:0-5556 GCA_964394385.1 uncultured Nitrospinaceae bacterium
AGGACCTCGTCCGCCGGGGGATGAGCGTCCTCCTCGTGGACGCGCCGGGGAACGGGGAGGCCATCCGCTTCCGGGGGCTCTACCTCCGCCACGACCACGAAGCGGCGGGCCGGGCGGCCCTCGACTACCTGGGGATGCGCAAGGACGTGGACCCCAAGCGCGTCGCCGTCATGGCCATCAGCCTGGGCGGCTACTACGCCCCCCGGAACGCCAGCATGGAGCGGCGCTTCAAGGCCTGCGTCGCCTGGGGGGCCCAATGGGACTACCAGGCGATCTGGCGCAAGCGCATCGCCGCCGCCTACGACGTGCCCCTCTCGGTGCCGGGGCACCACCTCACCTGGATCCTCAACGCCAAGTCGGTGGATGAGGCCGTCGAGAAGCTGGAGGGCTTCAAGCTGGACGGCGTGGTCGAGCGGATGCGCTGCCCCTTCCTCCTGGTGCACGGGGAGGACGACCAGCAGATCGAGATGAGCGTGGCCCGCAGGCTCTTCCGCGCCGTGGGCTCGAAGGACAAGACTTTCAAGGTGTTCCGAAGCGCCGAGGGCGGCGCCCAGCACTGCCAGATGGACAACGCGCCCCTCGGCGCCCACTTCATCCACGACTGGCTGAAGGAGAAGCTCGGAGCCTAGGGAAGGGGCTCAGGGCGACGACGCCGGGCGCGCGCCAGGCCCCCCCGGCGTTCAGGGCTCCGCCTTCCGGCCGACCGTCCGCTCCGTGAAGCGAAACACGCGGAGCGCGTTCTCCCCCATGATCTTCCGGCGGCCCTCATCGCTCAGGAAGGGGAGATCCGCCACCGCGCCCGGCTCGTCATAGTCGAAGTGGGGCCAGTCGCTCGCGTACATGAAGGTGTTTTCGCCGTCCAGCATCTCGAAAAAAGCCTTCAGGTGCCCGCGGCTCATCTCCTCCATGGGCTGGGTGCCGAAGTGAAACTCCTTGATGTACTCGCTGGGGAGCTTCCGGAGCAGGGGGGCCTCCACGCGCCTCCGCATGTACTCGGTGTCGAGGCGGTACATGAGGCCCGCGATCCAGGTGATCCCGCTCTCCTGAAACACGAAGTCCAGCCCCGGGAAGCGCTCCAGCACGCCCTCCATGACGATGCTCACGAGCTGCACCTGGTTGCACCAGGTCATGTCGAGCGCGTGGCTCTCGACGAAGGAGGGGAACTTGGCGAAGGTCGAGAGATCCGGCCCCAGGAAGTTGGCGTGGAGCACGATGGGCAAGCCGTGCCGGCGGGCGGCCTCGTAGATGGGATTGTAGACCTCAGCGCCCAGGGGCAACTCCGGGCTTCCGAGCATGGAGACCCCGCAAACGGCCGGGTGGTCCGACACCCGGTCGATGAGTTTGGCGGCCCGCTCGGGGTCGCGCCCGGTGGCGACGACCAAGGTGTAGATTCCCTTCTCCACGTCGCACACGCTGTCCAGCATGTAGTCGATGTAGCCGTTGCATATGTCCATCGCGTGGTTGCGGTTGCGGACATACTCAACCATGAGCATGTAGGTGGGGAGCATGACGATGACATCGATCCCGAGCCTCGCCATGGCCTGGGGGATGTCCTTCGGGCTGCTCATGCCGAGCATCTCGTCTTGCTCGCCCTTTCCCGAGGCGGCTCCCCGCACCGTGCGGCCGTGGAGCATGACGTCATACTGGTCCCCGACCAGGGCCGGCATGTGGTACTGGCCGCTCCAGTCGGCAAACCGCTCGGCGGCGGGGCCGCGGAGGTACTCGGCGAAACCCCGGACCCGCTCCAGGTAGTGCGCGTCGACGTCCACCACGTAGAGACCGCGGTACCCCATCTTCCCGCTCCATCCTCCAGCGATTTTGGCCCAGAAAACCAAGGGAGGCCCGGCCCACGGGTTGGAAAGATCTTGCGCGATGATAGCATCTCCCCGATCCTGTGGACAGGCCGCCCGCTTTGGAACGGCCGGCGCCCGGAACCAGCGCCACAGGGAACAAACCCCACGCACAGGAGAACCCCCCGTCATGAACGACGCCGCCCCGAACCCCCCGCCCCTTGAGGGCGTGAAAGTCCTCGACCTCTCGAACTACCTCGCCGGCCCGATGACGACGATGTACCTCGCCGACTACGGTGCCGAGGTCGTCAAGGTCGAGCATCCCAAGGGGGGGGACCCCATGCGGATGTGGGGCCACAACAAAAACGGGGTGGGGCTCTTCTTCAAGATGATCGGCCGGAACAAGAAGAGCGTCACCCTCGACTTGAGAACCCCCTTCGGCGCGAGGGCCGCCAAGGCGCTTGCGAGGGAGGCCGACGTTGTGGTCGAGAACTACCGCACGGGCGTCCTCGCCCGCTGGGGGCTGGACTACGCCGTCCTCTCCGCGATCAACCCCCGGATCATCATTCTCTCCATCACCGGCTTCGGGCGCACGGGCCCCTACAAGAACCGGCCGGGCTTCGGGTCGGTGGCCGAGGCGTTCGCGGGCTTCAGCCACATCAACGGCTACCCCGACGGCCCGCCCCTGAGCCCCTCCTTCGGGCTGGGCGACTGCTCCACCGCCATCGGGGCGGCCTTCCTGGTGATGGTGGCGCTCTTCGAGCGCGAGCGGAGGGGCGGCCTGGGCCAGCACATCGACCTCGCCATCTACGAGCAGCTCTTCACCCTGCTGGGCCCCCAGGTCATCCACTACGACCAGCTCGGCATCATCCAGGGGCGCAGCGGTTCGCGGCTCCCCTTCGCCGTCCCGCGGAACAACTTCCAGACCAAGGACGGGAAGTGGGTGCTGATCGCGGGCTCGAACCAGTCCATCTTCGAGAACATCTGCGAGGGCCTGGGGCGGGAGGACCTCGCCCGCGACCCCCGCTTCAAGAACAACCGCGAGCGGATGAAGAACGCCGACGCCCTCGAAGACGAGCTTCAGAAGACCATCCGCGGCATGACTCTGGGAGAGGTGATGGAGCGCCTCATGGACGTGGGCGGAGCGGCCACACCCAACAACGACGTGAAGATGGCGATGGAAGATCCTCAGGTGGTCGCGCGGGAGAACGTGGTCGCGGTCGAGGACGAGGAGCTGGGAGGGTCCGTCCGGATGCAGAACGCCTTCGGCAGGCTCTCCCGCACCCCGGGGCGCGTTTGCCACGCCGCCCCCAGGCTCGGCCGGCACAACCGGGAGATCCTGATCGGGAGGCTGGGGTTCGCGGAGGAGGAACTCAGGGCGGAAGGGCTGCCCCTGGAGTGAAGCCCTACACTCGCCGGGCGAGCTCGTCCACGGCCTGGGTGGTCCTGGCGTCCTCCTCCGCCAGGAGGCCCGGGGGGACGGGCGCCCGCACGAAGCTCTTCCCCGCCATCAGGACGGCGCTGTGGACGGGGGCCTCGAGCGCCCCGGCAAGCTTCCTGCCGAGGGCGACGAGGGCATCCAGATCCACCCCCGTCTCGACCCCCGCGAGCCAGAGCATGTGCGCCAAGTCCTCGGTCGAGATGTTCCCGCTCGCCCCCGGCGCGAAGGGGCAGCCCCCGAGCCCGCCGAGCGAGGCGTCGAGGACGGATGCCCCCGCCTGCAAGGAGGCCCAGGCGTTCGCGAGGCCCATCCCGCGGGTGTTGTGGATGTGGACGACCAAGCTTTTCTCCGGCCACCTCCGGCGCAGCTCGGCCACCATCCGGGCCATCCGGGCCGGATCCCCCATCCCCATCGAGTCGCACAGGAAGATCTCCTCCACGCCCAGGGCGGCGTAGCGCTCGGCCAGGGCGTAGACCTTCTCCTCCGGCACCCGGCCCGTGTAGGGGCAGCCCGTGGCCAGGCTGATCGCCCCGCTGAAGGGGAGGCCCGCCCGGTGGACGATCGCGGCGATCTTCTCCATCTCCTCCAAGCTCTGCTTCACCGATCGGTTGACGTTCGCCCGGTTGTGGACGTCGGTGACCGATACCACCTGCTGGACCCCGTCCGAGCCGGCATCCACCGCCCGGCGCGCCCCCCGCTCGTTGGCGACCAGGGCCTCATAGCGGGCGCCGGGGCGCCTGCGGATGCGCCGCATGACCTCCTCCGCGTCCGCGGTCGCGGGGACGGCCTTGGGGCTCATGAAGCTCGTGGCCTCGATGCGGCGGACCCCCGCCGCGGCGAGGCCCTCGATGATCTCCACCTTAAGCGAGGTCGGGAGAAGCTGCTTTAGGTTCTGGATCCCGTCGCGCATCGCCACGTCGCGGAGGGTGACCGCGCCGGGCATCGCGGGAAGTGTCATGGGAAGGTCCCTCCCACCACCGCGAGGCAGCCCCCCTACTCCGTCAGCCGCTTCATCCGCGGGTCGAGCACGTCCCGGAGCCAGTCCCCCAGGAGGTTCACGCCGAGGACGGTGAGCATGAGGGCGATCCCCGGGAAAAACGCGATCCACCAGGCGGTGTCGAGGAAGGCGCGGCCCTCGGCGAGCATGCCGCCCCAGGTGGGCGTCGGGGGCGGAACGCCCACGCCGAGGAAGGAGAGAGAGGCCTCGATGATGATCATCCGGCCGAGGTAGAGGGTCCCCACGACGATGGAGGAGGAGAGCACGTTGGGGAGGAGGTAGAGCGCCAGGATGCGGACGGTGCTGCACCCCGTGGCCTTCGCCCCCACGACGTACTCGTTCTCCTTGAGGGAGAGCACCTCCCCGCGGACCACGCGCGCATAGACGATCCACGTCCTGAGCGCGATGGCGAGGATGATGTTCTGGAGGCTCGCCCCCAGGATCGCGATGAGGGCCATCGCGAGCAGGATGAAGGGAACCGCCAGCGCGGTGTCCACGATCCGGCTGACGACGGCGTCCACCTTCCCGCCGAAGTAGCCCGCCACGAGCCCCAGCGTCACCCCGATGAGCCCGCTCACGATGACGGTGGCGATGCCGACGAAGAGCGAGATGCGCGAGCCCCAGACGATGCGGCTCAGGATGTCGCGCCCCTGCTGGTCGGTGCCCAGCCAATAGGTCCTGCCCAGATCGTCCACGTAGCCGGGGGGCTTCAGATAGCGCGCCAGGTTTTGGTCCAGAGGGTCGAGGGGCGAGAAGAGGCCGGGCAGGAGGGCCCACACGACGACCACCATCAAGCAGACGAGGCCGAAGACCGCGGGAGGCCGGCGCAGGAGCTCGCGCAGCGCGAGTTCCAGGTCCGAGGGGCCCCGCGGCGCGATGTCCTCGAAGCTCTCGAGGGTGGGCTCTGCGACGATCGTCCTCTCGACGGCCATCCGCCTCCCTCCAGCCCCTAGCGGTAGGAAATGCGCGGGTCGAGCCACGCGTAGAGGATGTCGACGGCCAAGTTCACTCCCACGAACACGAACGCGAGCAGGGCCACCGCCGCCTGGACCACCGGATAGTCCTGGTTCACGATGGCGTCCACCACCAGGAAGCCCACCCCCGGCCAGGCGAAGACGGCCTCGGTCACCACCGTCCCGCCGAGGAGGAGCCCCAGCTCCAGCCCCACGAGCGTGACGACGGGGATGGAGGCGTTCTTGAGCGCATGGCGGATGATGACGAAGGTTTCGGTGAGCCCCTTCGCGCGGGCCGTGCGCACGTAGTCCAAGCCCATCACCTCGAGCAGCGTCGAGCGCATCATCCGCATGATGCGGGCCGTCGCGTAGAGC
>CAYMWZ010000212.1:0-5535 GCA_964394385.1 uncultured Nitrospinaceae bacterium
GTTCACAGCCAGCTGGCTCTCGGGGACGCCTACTACTGGGGCAGGCTGATGGCGGCCACCTTCTTGGGCTCCCTCCCCATCGCCATCATCTACGCCTTCCTGAGCGAATTCTTCGTCAAGGGCCTGACGGCCGGCGCCCTGAAGCAGTGAGGCCGCCCTCGGGCGCCCGCTTGAGGGGCGCGCCGGTCACGCCTGCTGGCTCTTAGAGGAGGGTTCTGCCGCTCGTCGGATCGAAAATATGGAAGCGGTCCGGAAGGGGGGCGAAGTGAAGACGCTCTCCCGCCTTCAGATGGGAGGTGGCCTCCACTCTAGCCGTGAAAGAAGACCCCCCTACATTCAAATCCAGAAAAATGTCTGAGCCTACCGGTTGCACGATCTCGACAGTCGCCTCGAAGGAATTCTCGGCCTGGCCGCTGGAAACCATGCGCAGGTCCTCGGGCCGCACGCCGAATGTAACCTCGCGGCTGCGGAAACCCTCAAGCTCGCGGGCTTTTTTCGGCGGGAGGCCCACCCTGAAGCCGCTCCCTTCGACGAACAGCTTCCCGTCGGCCGCCTGCAACCGGGCGGAGGCGAAGTTCATGGCGGGGCTCCCGATGAAGCCCGCCACAAACTGGTTGGCCGGTTTCCGGTAGACCTCCATGGGGCCCCCGACTTGCTGGACCGTGCCCTCCAGCATGATGACGATGCGGTCTCCCATCGTCATTGCCTCCACCTGATCGTGTGTGACATAGATGGAGGTGGCGTTGAGCCGTTGATGGAGCTTCCGCAGCTCGACCCGCGTCTGGACGCGGAGTTTGGCGTCGAGGTTGGAGAGGGGCTCGTCAAAGAGAAATAGCCGCGGATTTCTGACGATGGCCCGCCCGAGCGCCACCCGCTGGCGCTGGCCGCCGGAGAGCTCGCGGGGAAGCCGCTGGAGCAGACCGTCGAGCCCGAGGATGCCGGCGGCGCGGTTCACCCGATTGTCGATCTCCTGCTTGGGCAAGCGACGCATCCTCAGCCCGAAGCTCATGTTCTTGTACACAGTCATGTGGGGGTAGAGGGCGTAGTTTTGGAACACCATCGCGATATCGCGGTCGCGGGGGAGGACGTCGTTCAGGCGCCGCCCGTCGAGGTAGATGCTCCCGCCCGTCACTTCCTCCAACCCGGCCACGAGCCGGAGGGTGGTGGTCTTTCCGCAGCCCGAGGGACCCAGGAACACCACGAACTCCCGGTCGTGGATGGTCAGGTTCACTTCCTTAACCGCGGTGACTTGGCCGAACCGTTTGCTGAGATTCTCAAGGGTCAATTCGGCCATCGAATTCTCCGCCTCCCAAAAGATCTCACGTCGATTGTGCTCTCGTGGTTGGAGGAATATAGACCAACACGACCGTCTCAGCAAGATCAGGGGGGCTCACGGCCCATCCGGTTTTTATTGACGATGGCCCGGGTTTCTCCTATCTTCGGTCCTTTCACCGACTGAGGAAAACGTTCCGAAAGGCTGGGTGGGGGCTCCCGTCGGGCGGGGCCGCACCCGCCTGGGGGATTTTTTCGGAGGTCGCCGACGGGGGAGGACCACCATGGCGAAAGTGATCAGCTTGAGGAACGTTCCTGTCGAACTTCGCTATGAACCGGGCTTCGAGCTGAAGTTCGGCATCACGGACGAGACGACCGGCATCCAGACCGCCACCCTCGTCAGGACCCACTTCCCTCCCGGCAGCCGAAGCAGAGCCCATTATCATGAGCATGGAGACCTCATCTGGTATTGCATCTCGGGCAGGGCCATTTGGCTGATCGGAAAGGAGAAGAAGGAGTACGTGACGGAGGCGGGCGATTTCATGTACATCCCAAGGGGCGAGATCCACTCGACGATCAACCCGAGCGACACGGAGCCGGTGGAGGGAGTGGGCGGCTACGGCGGCTGTGGAAACCCGTACAAGAGCGGGAAGGTGTTTGTGGAATAGCGAACCGATCAGGCCCGCCCCCCCCTTGAATCTTGTCTGAACCCCCGAGGAGGTCCGGCCGTGCAGTATCGGAGCCTGGGAAGAACGGACCTGAAGGTTTCGGAGATCTCCTTCGGCTGCGGCAGCGTCGGCGCTCTGATGACCCGCGATCGGCACGAAGAGCAGCTCAAGGCGGTGCGGCGCGCCCTGGATCTCGGGATCAACCACTTCGACACCGCCGTGGCCTACGGCGACGGGGCGTCCGAGGCCAACCTGGGAAAGGTTTTGGAGGAGACGGAGGCGAAGGCGACGCTGTCCACGAAGGTGCTGCTCGGGCCGGAGGCGCTGGGGTCCCTGAAGAAGGCCACGATTGCGTCCGTTGGGAAGAGCCTGGAGCGCCTCCGGAGGAAGTCGGTGGACGTCATCCAGCTCCACAATCATTTGGCGCCGGGGAGAGAGTGGCCGGGTTTCGCCCTGAGTCCGGAGGATGTCCTCGGCCCCGGGGGGGTGCTGGAAGGTTTTAAGGCGCTGCGGGAGGATGGGAAGGTGCGGTATTTTGGGTTCACCGGCCTGGGGAGCCCGCAAGCCCTCCACGCCCTTGTCGAAAGCGGCGAGTTTCACACCGTCCAGGCCTATTACAACCTGCTCAACCCCAGCGCCGGGCATCCGGTGCCCAAAGGCTTCAGCGCTCTCGATTACGGGCCGCTCCTCGAGAAATGCGCGGCGCACGGGGTGGGTGTGTTCGTGATTCGGGTCCTGGCCCGGGGCGCCCTCGCGGCGGGCTCCGGAGCGGGAGGAGGCAACCCCAGGCCCCTTTCGCCCGGCTCCGACTATCCAGGCGATGTGGAAAGGGCCAGGAAGCTGGAATGGCTGGTCGGCGGGGACGTCAAGACGCTCTCCCAAGCTGCCATCCGGTTCGCCCTGATGAAGCCTGAGGTCTCCACCGTCCTGGTCGGGTTTTCCAACGTCGAGCAGGTCGAGGAAGCCGTCTCCTGCTCCGGGGCGGGGAGGCTGCCGGAGCGCGCCATGGCACGTTTGAGGAAAATCTGGGACAGCGGCTTTCAGGACGCGCCGAGGTAGCCATCGGGGTTATTCCCCCCGCCGGGAACCGGGCCGAATGGAGGGAGGCGGGAATGAAGGCGGTCGTGCTGAGAGAGTACGGGCCTCCCGGCAACCTGAGGTGGGAGGAGGTTCCCACCCCCCAGCCGGGGACGGGGGAGGCGCTCCTGCGCGTGCGAGCGGTCAGCGTCGACGTTTTTCAGATCGAATTCCGCCTCGGGCGGGCCCTGCCGATCCGGCTGCCTCGAATCATGGGCAACGGCCCCGCCGGGGAGGTGGCCTTGTTGGGCCCGGGGGCCGAGGGGGTCGCTCCCGGCCAGCGCGTGGTGGCGTGCAACAACGTCAGCTGCGGCGCCTGCAAGTATTGCCGGCAGGGCCGGGAGACCCTCTGTTCCGTTCTGAGGAATCACGGGGGCGGCATGATCGGAGCCCACCGCGACGGGGGATACGCGGAGTGCGTGGCGGTTCCCGCGAGAAACCTCCTTCCCCTTCCCGATGCGGTTTCTTTCGAGGAGGCTTGTCTCATACCGAACACGATCGCCCCCGTCGTCAAGGCGTGCGCGGGGCGGGCCCGGATCCGTCCGGGCGAGAACGTCCTCATCGTGGGGGCGGGGGGCGGGATGGGTCTTCACGCTGTTCAGATGGCGCGCGCTTGCGGGGCCCGGGTCCTGGCGGCCGTCCGCTCCCGCCGGACAGAGCAGGCGGTCCTCCAGGCGGGCGCGGACGGGCTGTTCAGCACGCAGGAGCAGGGCATCGCCGATGGGGCGCGCCGGCTCACGGACGGCCTCGGGGTGGATGTCGTCTTGGACTTCGTGGCCACGAGGGACACGCTCAAGGAGAGCCTCTCCGCCCTGGCTCCCGGCGGCCGGCTCGTCATCATGGGTTACTTCCCCCGCGGCGGGGTCTTGGAGACGCCAACATGGGCGTTCACGGAGGAGGTGGAGGTGACCGGGAACCGCTCGGCCGGACGGCAGGACGTGGCGGAGGCGATCAGCCTCATTCAAAACGGCCGGATCAAACCCGTCATCGGGAAGATCTTCCCTTTGAAGGAGGCCGCCCGCGCGCATGAGGAGTTCGAGGCCCGCAAGATTGTCGGTCGGGCGGTGCTGGTGGTAGAGTGAGAAAATCGTGCGGCGGGCAATGGATCCCTTTGGGTTGCGGGTCAACTCGCGGGGGTTCCCTTATTCCTTGTCTCTCCCCCGGAAAGGGCTATTGAGGAGGAGGCGCGCCTGCGGGTCTTTGCCTTGAGCCTCGGGCGCAGCGCGAGGAGAGGCTTCCATTCGGATCGACGTTCACAGCCACTTCTATCCTCGAGCCTACTTGGAGGAGGTCCGGCGCCTCGGCGGGGTGGTCCGCCTAGAAAGCGATGGCGCCGGCAAGCAGGTCTTCACCATCCGCGGCGTCCCCGTGGTGCACATCAGCCCGCCCCAGATCGACCCCGACCTCCGGCTCCGGGACATGGACGCCTGCGGCGTGGATCGGCAGATGCTTTCCCTCACCATGCCCCACGTGTACCTCTGGGAGCCCCGGGCGGGTCTCGCCCTCTCCCAGGCGGTGAATGACGCCTTTGCGGCTCTCGTTTCAAAATATCCCCGGCGCTTCACCGCCGCCTGCGTCGTGCCTCTTCAAGACACCCGCCTCGCCATCGAGGAGCTTGAGCGCGCCGTGCAGAAGCTCGGCTTGCGGGCCGCCTACCTCATTACCTCTCTCGACGGGCGTCCCATTCACGGGCGGGAGCTCTGGCCCTTCTACGAGCGGGTGGCGGAGCTGGGGGTGCCGCTCTTCCTTCATCCCTTCCTCCCTCCGGGTGCGGACACGATGCGGGACTTCTGGCTTCAGACCGTCCTGGGCGTTCTGTTCGAGAGTGCCTTGACGGCCGCCAGGTTCGCGTTCAGCGGCTTGCTCGAGGCCATCCCTAACCTTCAGGTGGTCATCCCGCACATCGGGGGTTTCATCCCCTACGTTTTGGGCCGGCTCGACAAGGGGCACCGGACTCACCCGCCCTGCCGGGAGCACATCCAGCGCTCGCCCAGCGAATATCTGAAAAGGACGTACATCGATTCGGTGGCCTTCGAACGAGACGGCCTCCAGTTCGCGGTGGAGCGCTGGGGGCCGGACCGCGTCTTGCTGGGGAGCGACTATCCGCAGGCCATGGGGGACCTTCAAGGTTGCGTCGCAGACGTGGAGACGCTCGACTTGCCCGAAGAGCAGAAGGCCATGATTCGTGGAGGAAACGCCTGCCGGTTGCTGGGGCTTGAAAAATAGCAGAAGGACATCCGTCCTGTCCAAAACCCCATCTGAATCCTGCGTCCCTTCTCTGATAACAGGGATAGTGGTGCCGCCATGGTGCTTTGCAAGCCACCAGAAAAGGGAGGATCCGCCCGCAGGAACCGAGCAATAAATCCATTGGAATTTTTCATCGTTGCCATGGCTGGCTGAATCAGGACCAGCAGAAAATGGTCGAATACCTCCTCGAGGAGAACTGCGTCCTCAGGGCCCATCTGAGAGGCAGGATGGTCTGCTGCCCGGATCTGAGTTCACCCTGAGTTCGTCTTTT
>CAYMWZ010000213.1:0-5514 GCA_964394385.1 uncultured Nitrospinaceae bacterium
CCGATCCAATCCCTACCCCCACCCGCTCACGAAGGCCTTCGCAACCCCCGTCCGCTCGTCGTAGGCGTGGCGCTCCATCTTGCCGATGTCGGCGCCGTAGACGTGGAGCCCGACGCAGGGCACGTCCGAGCCGCAGGAGACGCGGTGGATGTCGGCGTCCGAGGTGCAGCAGATGAAGACCTTGCCCTCCCGGGCGTCCCAGACGTGGTGGCGCTCGATCCTCGCGGGCCGGTCGAGGGGCGCCCCCGCCTCCCGCCGGAAGCGCTCCTCGTGCTCGACCCCCTGGCAGATGCCGATGACCCCCCAGGTGCCGTGGTCGTGGATGGGGGTGATCTGGCCCACGTCCCAGACGGCGGTCACGATCGAGAAGCTCCCGTCCGGCTCGACGTGGACGGGCCAGAGGACGTAGCTCCCCCGCTTGGTGGCCATGTGCCCGGGGCCGAGGAGGCCGGGCGCCTTCAGGGCCGCCCGCATCCGCCCGGCCACCTTGGCGGTCACTTCTTCTTCCGTCCCGCCCTCGCGGACGATCCGCCGCACCTCCCCGATGAAGCGATCCATGGCCTGGGACATCCCGGCGCCCTCCCCGGCGAATGAACTCTCCCCGCCCGCCCATGATGCCGCCCGCCCGCGCGGGTGGGTCACGCTCCCCTACGCCCGGAAGGCAGCCCAAAGGGGGCGGTGGTCCGAAACATAGTAGCGCAGATAGGCCCGGAAATCCTTGACCCGCCGGCCCCCGTCGTACAGCCGGGCGAACGTCACGCGGTCGTAGTCGAAGATCCCGCAGACCCCCCGGTAGTCCTTCATGGTCTTCTCCGGGATGAAGGCGATCTGATCGTAGGGGCGCTTCCCGTCCAGGTTCGAGCCGTTGTGGTCCACGTTCGAGGTGTAGTCGGTGAGGTGGAGCCCCCGCCGGCGGAGGGTGTTGTAGATGGGGTCCTCCTTCGTCAGGGCGGGGAGGTTCATGTCGCCGAGGAGGATGATCTTGTCGTTGTAGACCGTCTTCGCCCGGGAGCGCTTTCGCGCCCAGTCCGAGAGCGCCTTCACCTCGAGGAGGCGGTCCTGGAACTTCACCCCCGAGGCCGCCCCGTAGTAGAGGTGGACGTTGACGAGGGTGAAGGCGAAGCCTCTTCCCTTCCCGCCGACGCGGGCGAAGGACACGATGTAGGGGTTGCGGTTGAAGCCCTTGAAGAGGCGGGTCTTGCCCTTGAACTCCACCTTGACGGAGCGGCGCTGCCGGTCCACGAGGGCGAGCTCGGCGAAGAGCTCTGTGGGCCGGACCCGCTCGCGGTCGTAGATGTAGGCCATCCGCTCGCTGTTGCCCGCGGGGTCGGTGAAGACGGCCTCGAAGCGCCTCCCGAGCCGGCCCAGCAGCCTCCGGAGGTCGCCCAGGTTGTCGTGCACCTCCTGGACGGCGACCACGTCGAAGCGCCGCAGGATGTGGGCGATCAGCCCGATGTCCTTCGGGCGGCGCGCCTGCTTGGGGTGCCCGAAATTGGCGAGGTTCCAGGTGGCGACGAGGGTGTTGGCCGGGCTCTTCGCCGGGACGCCCCTCTCCCGGAAATGCCGGCTCAGGCGCGCCTTCTCCCGGGCCAGGTCATAGGAGAAGGGGAACGCGGGCTTGCGGAAGGGCGGCATGGCGGTTTCTCCCCGGCTTCAGGGGCCGGCCCGGGGCGGAACCCATGGGTGGGTGAAAAGGCGCCCCTGCTGGCAGTGTTTCTTCAAGTCGTCTTTCTGCACCTCGCTCAGATACAGATCCTGCCCCGCGTCGGCCGTCAGGTCGTAGCACGCCCGCCTGGAGGCCAGGCACTCCACCACCGCCGTCCGCCCCCGCCGGAGGGAGACCTTCGCCCGGAAGTCAATCTTCTGTCCTGTCTGCGCCCGGGGCGCGATCGAGACATGGAGGTCAAACTCCCTCTTCTTCAGGGGATCCCCCCGCGCGTCCTCCCCCAGGCGGACGTAGCGCTCGTAGCGGATCCAGCTGTCGTTCGTGAAGAGGCGCCTCTCCCGGAGGGGCCCGCCCTGGAGCAGCGTCTCCAGCAGGGGGCTCGCCACCTCGGCGTCCTTCCCGCCGTCCTCGAGGCGGATCGTTACCTCGGGGTCGGATTCGCGCAGCGCGTCCCGGCACTCGGCCACGTGGTCGGTGAGGCGGGCCCAATAGGCCGAGACGCCGACCGTCCCCTCGACCCTCTCCCGCACCGGCGCATAGCACTCGACCAGCTTGCCGAACTCGAATTCCCCCGCGCACGGCCGCCCCGGGGGATCTCCCCCCGGAACCACGAAGGGAGGCCGGTCCCGCGGCTTCTCCCCCTTCTGCAAAAAGGCCCAGGCGATGTGGAGGACTTCGGCGCTCCCCGCCTGGAAGTAGCCCTCCTCCAGCCAGTGGGCCGAGTCCACGTAGAAGATGGCGGGCAGCTCCTCGCCCCCCTGCTTCTTGTGCTTGTCGAGGAAGCGCTCGTCCAGGATTCCGCTCTCCCAGCGGACGACGCCGTCGGAGAAGCGGAGGAAGAGCGCCTCCCTCCCGTGCTTCGTGCCGACGGCGGCGATAATCTTCGGGAGGACGACCAGCCCGTCGTGCGGCGCCTCCTCGGGGCCCAGGAACCCGTTGTCGAACATGCAGTCGGGGGGCGAGGGGAGGCTCTGGAGGTCCGGCGGAATGGGCGGCTCCGGCTTCTTTTCTCTTTCCAGCTCTTTGTTCCTCTTCCGGATCGAAACAAGCTCCCTTCGCTGCTCCGCCCATCTCTCCAGCCTCGCGGGATCCACCTTCTCGCCCTTTTCTCCGGAGGCGGGAAACTGCTTCTCCAGCCACCCGCGGTAGGCGTAGAGGCAGTCCCACCGCCGCTGGAGGAAAAAGAGCGAATGGCTTCCGTAGTCGAGCTCCTTCGCCTGAAGGTCCCCTTGGTAGAAGCTGGCGTAGCGCTGGAGGACCTCCGCCTTGAGAAAAGCCCAGTAGGCCCCGTAGTTCGGCACCCCGACCAGGACGAGCTTGTTCACCCGGTGGGAGTAGGGGTTGTTGGCGACGTAGTCGCGGGCGATGAGCCCGCCCGTGCTGTGGGCGATGATGTCCACCCGGGCGGCCGCGTTGTGCCGGAAGATGTTCCCGTCCAGGAAGGCGCGCAGGTCCGCCGCCACGCGCGAGATGTGGTTCGCGCGCTCAAGGAAGGGTCCGGTCTCGTAGCCGAAATAGAAGAGCCCCCGGCCGCTGCCCAGCCCCAGCCGGAAGGGGGCGTCACGGAACGTGTCGAAGGAGCCGCCGAAGCCGTGGATGAAGACGATGGGACGGTCGTGGTGCCGGGCCCAGAAGGTCGAGTAGTGGGGGTACCAGGAATCCTCGCGCGGCGCCCCGCAGGAGGTGACGGCGAGGAGGAGAGCCGAGCCCAAGAGAAGTTTCCGCAGGCGCGTCCCGCCCATCGGCTGGCCCTCCCTGCGCGCAGGGCGCCCCGCGCGGCGGCGCCTGGGCTTCCGGGGGAAGCGCCATCCTATGCCCGGCAAGTAAATAATTCAATGCGGAAACCGGGCGGCGGGCCTCAACCCCGGCGTCCCCGCTCGTGGGCCAGGAGGGCGGCCTTCAAGTCCACCCCGCTCCCGAACCCCCCGAGCTCGCCCGAGCCCGCGACGACGCGGTGTCAGGGGATGAGGAGGGGCACCGGGTTCCGGCCGAGCGCCTGGCCCACGGCCCGGGCGGCGCGGGGCCGGCCGACGCGGGCCGCCACCCAGCCGTAGGAGCGCGTCTCCCCGTAGGGGATCTTGGCCGTCTCGCGCAAGACCGCGCGGGTGAAGGGCGTGATCGGGGAGAGGTCGGCCGGGAGACGGAAGGCGGTGCGCTCCCCCTTGAGGTACTCGCGGATCTCGCGCATGGCGCGCCGGGCGAGGCGGGCCCCCTCCCCGCCCCGGGATGGCTTAAGGGCGGGCTTGCGGCGGACCATCCGGACCCCGCTCACCCCCCTCTCCGAGGCCGCGACGGCGACCTCGCGCCCGAGGCGGGCCAGCCGCCTCTCCACCTCCTTCCGGGTGGGCTCCCGCATGGCTCCCCCCTGGCCGCTCGACCGAAACGCCCCCGTTCCATCCCGCCCGGGCGGGGCGCCTCAGGCCGCAACCGATGGAAATACAACCGCTTTCCGCCCTTGCGCCAGCCGGAGAAATTTTTCTCCGGGCCCCCTCAAGCCCCCTCCGGGGATGCCGATAAAAAGATCGGTCATCCTCAAAATCCCTTCGAGGCGGCGATGACGGTCCAGCGGAACTGGATCAGCTCTCCCTCTTTCTCCTCCGCGGGGCGGTTCCTCCTGCGTGGGGCGGCCGAGGCGGCCCTCGCGCTCGGCCTCATCGCCTGGAACGGCGCCGTCACTCTCCCGCCGGTGCTGCCCGCCCGGACGCGAACCCCGATCGCCCGCCCGGACGCCGCCGCCGCAGAAGAGATCCTCCACGCCGTGGAATTGACGGCCGAGGGAAGCTTCTTTGATGGCGGTACGGCTCCGGCCGCGAGGGACGCCCACCGGGGCGCGATCATCGACATCTGGATCTGAGGCGCCCTCCGGAGGCCCCCGGGGCCGGTCCGCCCCGGCCCCGGCTAGGGACGCGAGGCGGCGGGGATCCGCTCGCGCAGGAGGGCGCCCCCGCAGGGGGCGGCGCCCTCAAAGCCCGCGACGCGCAGGGTGTGCCAAAGGGCCGTCGTGTTGGAAGTCAAGACGGGCTTGCCGAGGTCGGCCTCGAGGCGCTCCACCGCCTCGAGGGAGCGGAAGTTCGTGCAGCTGATGAAGATGCCGTCCGCCTCGGGGGTGTCCACCTCGCGCGCGAGGGCCTCCGCGTTCTCGGGGGGGAGGAAGGCCGGGCACTCGACGCTCTGGCCCTTCTCCCTGACCGTCCGGATGCCGTGGTGCTTGAGGAAGGCGGCGAGGCGGTCGTTCAGCCACTGGGGGTAGGGGGAGGCGATGGCCACCTTGGCGACGCCCATCTCCCGCATGGCCTCGACGAGGGCGGTCGCGGTGGTGGTGGCGGGGATGCCCGTCTTCTTCTGGATGACCTCGATGATCTCCCGGTCCATGCCCGGCCGGACGAAGCTTCCGCCGGTGCAGCCGAAGCAGATGGCGTCCAGGCTCGCGTGGCCGAGGAGATCGGCCAGGCGGGGCACCTCGTGGATCATGTGGAGGAGGGTCTCCTCCTCGTCGTTCGTGTGGGCGATGCGGGTGAAGTGGACGGAGACGCCCTCGGGCGCCATCCGCTGGCACTCGTACTCCATCACCGTGTTCCAGGAAGGAACGATGAAGCCCAGCTTCTTCTTCCACTCGGTCACGATCCCGCCCTCCCCGCTATGCCGGACGCCGATGCCCCAAGGATAGAGGATGCCGCCCCGGCCATCAAGGCCGGCCGAGGGCCTCCCGTGCCCGGGCGAGCTCGAGCACGCCCGGGGGGCGCCCCCGCCCCTCGACGAAGGCCGCGTCGGCGCCCGCCAGCTCCATCCGCATGGCGGCCTCCCCGAGCTCCCCGTCGGGCGGGAGCCTGAGCGCCCGCCGGGCGGCG
>CAYMWZ010000214.1:0-5502 GCA_964394385.1 uncultured Nitrospinaceae bacterium
GGGGGTAACGTGGTATTGCGTAGGGGCGTATTGCAATACGCCCCTACAGAAGAACCCGCCCCCGCCTGGAGGACCTGCCATGAGCTTCCGCGACCAGGTCGTGGAGCGGCTGCTCGTCCATCTCGGGGAGGCGCAGGTGCCCCGCGAGAGCCTCCAGGCCTTCGTCTCCGACGTGATCCACATCCTCGAGCGGACCCTCGAGAGCCGCGCCTACGACGCCGCCCTGCGCCAGATCCTCCAGCGCTACGCCAGCGAGTGGGCCGAGCACAACTCCCGCCGCGTCCTGGAGCGGCGCGAGGACGGCGCCACCGACCTCGTCTACGAGATGCTCGAGCGCCAAGGGAGGAACCGCGCCGTCCGCGCCCTCAGGCAGGCGATCCTGGACGCGCTCGAGGGAAAAGAACGGCCGCTGGATGACCTGGATTTCTTCGGGGAGGAGTAGGGGGGGGTCCCTTAGCTGAACAAATTACCGAATGATTGTTGTCGGATAAATAAAATGCCGATCCTGTTTCTTGAACTCATGCAGTCCGTTCTTCTGATTCCAGCCGTGGGTACATGTTTTCATAACAAGTCAAGCAAATATCTAACCTGACAGTTCCATCTTCTCGTTGGGTCATTGAAGGGACGAGTTCGGAGTCACGGGCGGCCTGGACAAAAAGGGTCCGGATGTCCGAGGGTCGCGTAATTGTCCGATAGGATTCCCCTTCAGGAATTTCTTCATCACAAATGTCACAAAAAATGTGGTTACCTCTTTCCACGGGTTTTGCTCCTTCGTTCGAGATTTCCCAATTCGCCCCATGAAGACGGCAACTCTAGCACATTCTGTGAAGGCGAGAGAGCAGGAAATCCCGTCTGAAATATTCTTGCCCCCCTCACCCCGCCGCGGCCTGCGTCACCTTGATCCGCACCTCGACGCGGCGGTCGAGGCGGTTGAGGATCGCCATCAGGCGGTCGATGGTGAAACGGCCCAGGTCGGCGTTGCGGATGCGGGAGAAGTCGGCGTTGCTCACCCCCGTCCGCTTCTCCGCCTGGCGGAGGGAGAGGCCCTCCTTGTCCAGGATCTTGATGACCTGGGCGGCCAGGAGGGCCTTGGCCTGGCGGATGTCGGCGTCGGGCAGATCGAAGTCCCGGTAGACGTTCCCGCTGCCGCGCACGGTTTCGAGTTTTCTGGTCATCGCAGTTGCTCCTTCAGGCGCTTCAGTCGCTCGCGGATGAGGTCGATCTCCTGCCTCGGGGTCTGGATCCCCCGCTTCGATTTCTTCCGGAAAGCATGAACCACCCAGATGGCTTCGTGGAGCTGGAGGGCGTACACCGCCCGGTAGGCGTCGCCGCGATGGGCCAGGGCGATTTCCATGACGCCGGGCCCCAGGCTCGTCATCGGCTTGGCAATGTCTGCCTTGCCCCCTTCGGCGGCGATGGTCAGGGCGTCCAGCAAGATATCCTGGGCACGGCGCGGGAAGGCCTCGAAGGCCTTGCGCGCTTGCCCCACCCAGGCGACTTCCCTCGTCCGGCGGCTCATCCGGATATGCTGTCATATCTGCCAGCACAGGTCAAGTGGATTCCGGCTCTGCCCGCCAGGAGGATTTCCCCACCCCACATCTCCCATAACCGCCCCTCCCCTCCCCCGGCCTGTACCGGGCGCGCCTTGCGGCCCCTCCTCCCCCTCCCTAGAATCGTTCCGCCGCGAAATTTCCGGCGGAGGGAGACGCCATGGCCGAGAGCGTCCGGGTGCGGTTCGCGCCCTCGAACACGGGGCACCTCCACATCGGGGGGGCGCGGACGGCGCTCTTCAACTGGTTCTTCGCCCGCAACCTGGGGGGGACGGCCATCCTCCGGGTGGAGGACACAGATCGGGAGCGCTCGACGGAGGAGTACTACGAGGCCATCCTCGAGGCCTTCGACTGGCTGGGGGTCGAGTGGGACGAGGGCCCCCACCGCCAGAGCGGGCGCATGGAGCTCTACCGCGAGGCGGCCCGCAGGATGCTGGAGTCGGGCGCGGCCTACCGGTGCACCTGCACCCCCGAGGAGGTCGAGCGGATGCGGGAGCGCGCCCGGGCCGAGGGGCGCACCCCCAAGTACGACGGCACCTGCCGCGGCCGCTACGGGGAGGACCCCGGAAAACCCTTCTGCATCCGGATCCGGGCCCCCGAGGAGGGGGAGACGGTGGTGGAGGACCTCCTGGCCGGCCCCGTCCGCTTCCCCAACGCGGAGCTGGACGACATGGTCCTCGTCCGCACGGACGGCGCCCCCACCTACAACTTCTGCGTGGCCGTGGACGACATCGAGATGCGCATCACCCACGTCATCCGCGGGAACGACCACCTCTCCAACACCCCCAAGCAGCTCCTCGTCTACCAGGCCCTCGGGGAGGCGCCCCCCCGCTTCGCCCACATCTCGATGATCCTCGGGGCGGACAAGAAGCGCCTCTCCAAGCGCCACGGCGCCACCTCGGTGCTCGAGTACCGGCGGATGGGGTATCTCCCCGAGGCGCTCATCAACTACCTCGTGCGGCTGGGCTGGAGCCACGGGGATCAGGAGATCTTCTCGCGCGAGGAGATCGTCCGCCACTTCTCGCTGGAGAGCCTCAACCGCTCCGCCGCCGTCTTCAATCCGGAGAAGCTCCTCTGGCTGAACCAGGAGTACATCAAGGCGGCCGAGGGCGAGCGCCTGCTGGCCCTGCTGGAGGAGCGCCTCGGCGAGCGGGGGCTCGACCCCGGGGCGCTCCCGCGGGAGGCGCGCCTCGGCGTGGCCAACGAGCTCCGCACGCGCTCGCGCACCCTCGAGGAGATGGCCGATGGGGCGCGCTTCTTCTTCCTCCCCCACGTGGAGATGGACGAGAAGGCGGCGGCCAAGTTCCTGAGCCCCGCGATCGCCCGGCCCATGGCCCGCCTCAGGCAGGCGCTGGCCTCGGTCGAGCCCTTCTCCTCCGAGGCCGTCAAGGCGGCCTTCGAGGGCGTCCTCCAGGCCGAGGGGATGCCGATCGCGAAGCTCGCCCAGCCGGTGCGCGTGGCCGTGACGGGGGGGACGGTCAGCCCGGGCATCTTCGAGACGCTCTCCCTCTTGGGGAAGGAACGCTCCCTCGCCCGCATCGACGCGGCCCTCGCGCGCCTTGACGGGCCGAGCCGGCCGGTTGTATGAAAACCCGGGTCCGCTGGGGGATCGTCTAGCGGCAGGACACGAGACTCTGGATCTCGGTACCTAGGTTCGAATCCTAGTCCCCCAGCCAAGAAATCCCGAGGGTTGCGGGGCCACCCGCAACCCTTTTTCATCGTTCGGGGTAAAATGCCGGGCAGGGGTAGAGCCGGATGGAAGCCTACATCGCGGGCGGGGGCTTGTCCCGCTTCGGGAAGCGCTCCGGGTCCATGCAGGACCTCATGGCCGAGGCGGCCGAGGAGGCCTTCGGGGAGGCGCGCCCTCACGGCATCGCGCGGGAGAGCGTCGGGGCCGTCGTGGTGGGCATCCTCAATCCGGCCGAGTTCCTGGACGAGGGCAACTCGGCCAGCCTCATCGCGGACCACCTGGGCCTGACCGGCGCCGCCGCCTGGCGCGTCGAGACGGCCTCCTCGACCGGGGCCGCCGCCCTCCACGCCGCCTGCCACGCCATCCTCGCGGGCCGCTTCGAGACGGTGCTCATCCTGGGGGGCGAGAAGAAAAGCCACCACGCCACCCCCGAGGTGACGGCCCGCCTCGCGCGGATGATCGACCGCTCCGAGCGGCGGATGGGGGCGACCATGACCGCCCTCTCGGCCCTCGTCTCGGAGTACTACCGGCGCGCCCACGGCCTGAGCCCCGAGGCGTTCGAAGCCCTGCGGGGCCGGGTCGCCGTCAAGAACCGCAGGAACGGCTGCGCCAACCCCTACGCCCACCTCAGGCGCGAGATCACGCTGGAGCAGTTCGCCGCGAGCCGGTTCGTCTCGACCCCCCTGCGCCTCTTCGACTGCGGGCCCATATCGGACGGCGCCGCCGCCCTCCTCCTCACGGCGAGGCGGACGCCCGCCCGCATCAGCGGCCTGGGCCACGCCACCGACACCCAGGCCATCTCCCGCCGCGCCACGCTCGCCTTCTTCGGCGCGACGCGGCGCGCGGCGGCGGCGGCCTACCGCATGGCCGGGCTCGGCCCGGCGGACATCGAGGTGGCCGAGGTGCACGACGCCTTCACCACCATCGAGATCATCTCCTCGGAGGACCTGGGGCTCTTCCCCCCGGGCGCCTACGGGGAGGCCCTCCGGACGGGCAAGGCCGAGGCGGGGGGAGACCTCCCCGTCAACGCCTCGGGGGGCCTCCTCGCGCGCGGCCACCCCATCGGGGCCTCCGGCCTCGCCCAGGTGGTCGAGCTCTGGAGGCGGCTCGGCCGGGAGGGCGTCCGCAGGGGGAGGCCCCCCCGGCGCGGGATCGCCCTCAGCATGGGCGGGATGGCGACGAACAACCTGGTCACCCTCGTCGAGCTCGAGGGCGCCCCCCCGCCGGCGGAAGACCCCGGCCCCCTCCCCCCCGCCCCGGATCGGCCCCCCGCCCCCATCGGGGCGCCCATCCCCGAGCGCGGGGCGGTGGCGGCCGCCACCACCCTCTACTCGCCGCCGGCCGGCTTCGAGGGGCCCCTTCACTTCGCGCTGGTCGAGGGGCGGGCGGACGGGCTCCGCCGCACCGTCCTCGCCCGGGGGGGCCGGGCGCTCGAGCCGGGCGAGCGGGTGCGGCTGAAGACCGCGCCGGATGGCGTTTTCATTGCCTGAGGCTCCGGGAGGCGGCATGGCCGACATCATCATCGTGGGGGGAGGGGTCATGGGCCTCCTCGCGGCCCGCGATCTCGCCCGCGGGGGGCGGCGGGTCCTCCTCTTGGAGAGGGGCCAGCCGGGCGCCGGCACCACCTGGGCCTCGGCCGGCATCGTCTCGACCCACGGGACGAGCGGCCGGGTGGACCGCGGCGGGGAGGCGGGCCTGCGCCTGAGGCAGGCCTCCTTCGGCATGTGGCCCGGCCTGGCCCAAGCCCTCCTCGAGGAGAGCGGGGTGGACGTCGAGTTCCGGGCGCCGGGCCTTCTCCTCGTGGCGCTTGGCGAGGAGGAGGCGGCTGCCCTCCGCGAGGAGCCCGGCCGCCACAGCTTCGGCGAGACCCGCTGGATCGGCCCCGAAGCCCTCCGGGAGGAGGAGCCCGCCCTCGCCCCCGGCCTCCGGGGCGCCATGCACATGGAGGGGGGGAGCGTCGAGCCCCGCCGGCTCGGGCCGGCCTTGGAGATCGCCTGCCGCAGGCTCGGGGTGGAGGTCCGGCCCGGGGCGCTCGTCACCGAGATCCTGACCGGGGGCGGCCGCGCCCGCGGGGTGCGCACCATGGAGGAGCGCATCGAGGCCCCCTGCGTCCTCATCTGCGCGGGGGTGGGGAGCCGGGGGATCCCGGGGGCCCGCCCCCTCCCCCCCATCCTCCCCCAGCGGGGCCAGATCCTCTCCCTGGACGCCCGGGGCCTCCCGGTGCGCCACGTGGTCCTGACGCTGAACGACCCCTACCTCGTC
>CAYMWZ010000215.1:0-1051 GCA_964394385.1 uncultured Nitrospinaceae bacterium
AGTGAACCGCCACCCCCTTATTCCGGACTTTCAACTGAGTATGGGACAGGCTCCCAAGTATGACATTGAGGGGATTACAGGAATTGACCCGGCGCGAGACTTGGTTCTCTTAAAAACATCACAGGTTCGCACGTCATTGCTACCGCTTGCTAATAGCGATGCAGTTGAAGTTGGCGAGGCAGTTTACGCCGTCGGTAATCCTCAAGGACTTGAGGGCACGTTTTCTCAGGGGATAGTGAGTAGCATAAGGCAGGTTGGTTCTGACAGGCTACTTCAAATAACGGCGCCGGTATCTCCCGGAAGCAGTGGTGGCCCTATCTTGAACTCTGAAGGTACCGTTATTGGCGTGTCGGTGGCCACATTCAGTGGAGGACAAAACCTAAATTTCGCTATACCGTCGAATTACCTGAAGAGTCTTCTATCAAAAGCAGGATCTGCCAAACCGCTTGCAGGCGCAACCCCATCAGGAATACAGCCATCCATTCTAGCGGGTTTGGGGGGCCGAAGTACCGAAGGGGTTACTGGTACGAATCTCACATACGATAGTTCCTTTTCTCTAACCGGCGAGTACTCCTTCTCGCTGCTTAACAGGCTCCGAGCATCAGTTAAGAACGTATATTGTCTTATTGTGTTTTACGATGTGCAAGGCGTCCCTTTGGACGTGGCGGTTTTTCGCTATAAAGGAGTCATTCCTGGTAGGCTCGCTAAACGGATTACAGGTCACGTGGATAAGAGCGTTGAAAGGCTCAATAATCCAACGCCCGGTCCCCTCCTTCCCTATCCGCCCCGAAAACCAAGCGGGAGGGTTGAATTTCGTGTTCTTGACTTTCAAATCGCAAACTGAAGCTCATTGGCAGATGCATTGCAATTTCGGACTCACCCAATAACTCGCACACCAAACCCGAGCCTCAGAAAAAGACCCACAATTCAAGCACTATCGAGCGGTCTGCGTGGACTGAAAATCCCCGCCTCGGCGGTTCGATTCCGTCCCGTGCCACACGGGCCCCTCATCTGCGAGGACCCCCCCGCCCCGCCCCCGCGGCCTGCGGCG
>CAYMWZ010000215.1:1061-5492 GCA_964394385.1 uncultured Nitrospinaceae bacterium
TCGTCATGATAACGGGCGTCCGCCGCGCTCCGTCCGTAGGGGCGGGTTTGAAACCCGCCCCTACAGACACGGCACGGATCAGCGGATGCCCACGGGACCCCCGCCCGGCCTCCCCGCGTTGTGCCCGCCCCGCCCCCGCGGCCTGCGGCGAGCTCAGCCGAGCGGCTTGCGGCGGGCTCAGCCGAGCGGGGATAATGAAGCGATCGCCACACCCCTCCATCCAGGAGCCCCCCGCATGGCCGCGGCCAGCATCCGCCATCCCCTCCGCACCTGGTTCGGCCCCGGGGCGGCCGCGAGGCTCAAGGAGGAGGCCGAGTTCCTCGGGGCCAAGCGGGCGCTCCTCTTCACGGACAAGGGGGTGCTGGGGGCCGGGGTGGCCGACAAGGCGCTCGCCCCCCTCCGGGCGGCCGGGGCCGAGGTCGCGGTCTACGACGCCTGCCCGCCCGAGCCCGCCATCGGGGACCTCGAAGCCGCTCACGCCCTGTTCCGGGGGGATAGATTCGACCTCGTGGTCGGGGTGGGAGGCGGCAGCTCGATGGACATGGCCAAGTCCGTGGGGGCCCTCCTCGGCAACAAAGGGGCCCCGCGCGACTACCTGGGGGTCGAGCTCCTCCCCCGGCCCGGCGTCCCGACCGCCCTCCTCCCCACGACGAGCGGCACGGGGGCCGAGGCGACGCCCAACGCCATCTTCTCGGTGCCCGAGCAGCAGGTGAAGCTCGCCATCGTGAGCACCTACATCATCCCGCGCGCCGCCGTCGTGGACCCCGAGCTCACGCTTTCCTGCCCCCCCAAGGTGACCGCCGCCGCGGGGGTGGACGCCCTGACCCACTGCCTGGAGTCCTACGTCAACCCCAACTCCCATCCCCTGAGCGAGCTCTACAGCGTGCGGGGGATGGAGCTCATCGCGGGGGCGCTCCGGCGCGTCTGCCGGGACGGGGGCGACCTCGCCGCCCGCTCCGACATGGCGCTCGGCGCCTACTACGGGGGGGTCGCCCTGGCGGGGGCGGGCGCCGGGGCCATCCACGCCCTGGCCTACCCCCTGGGCTCGCGCTTCCACATCCCCCACGGGGTGAGCAACTCCCTCATGTTCTCCCACGTCATGCGGTGGAACTGCGAGGCCGCCCCGGCCAAGTTCGCCCGGATCGCCCGCATCCTCGGCGAGGAGACCGACGGCCTCCCGGAGCGCCGGGCGGCCGAGCGCGCGGTGGGTGCCGTCGAGCGGCTCTGCAAGGACTGCGGGGTGCCCACGCGGCTCTCCGAGGTGGGGGTGCCCGCCCACGTCATCCCCGAGCTGGCCGAGGCGGCCGCGAAGCTCGAGCGGCTCCTCACCAACAACCCCCGCAAGCTCACCCAGGAGGACATCGAGGCCATCTACCGGGCCGCCGCCTAGCCATGACCCCCCCGCGCCCGGCCCTCCCCCGCCTCTCCGAGATCCTCGGCCTCAAGGCCGGGGACATGGCCGCCGTCATGGGCGCGGGCGGGAAGGCCACCCTCATGAAGCGCCTCGTCCGGGAGCTCCTGGACGCCCGCCTCCCCGTCGTCGTCACGAGCACGACCAACCTCCACTCCCTCGGGGGGGACGGCGCCCCCGCCCTCCTCCTGAGCGGGGAGGGGAGGGAGCGCGTCCACGAGGCCGCCGCCCAGTGGGCCGCGCGGGGGGCGGTGGTGTGGGTCGAGAAGAAACTCCCCCGGAACATGTTCCGGGGGCTCCCCCCCGCCCAGGTCGAGGCCCTCCACGCCCAGGGGGGGGGCCTCGTCCTCGTGGTCAAGGCCGACGGCGCGAGGAAGCGCCTCATCAAGGCCCCGGGGGGGGGCGAGCCCCTGATCCCGCGGGGGGCCACCCATTGCGTGGTGGTCCTGGGGCTCGCCGCGATCGGCGAGCCCGCCACGGCCGACGTGGTCCACCGGCCCGAGCGCGTGCGCGCGGTGGCGGGGCTCGCCCCGGGGGAGACCATCGAGGCCCGCCACCTGGCCGCCCTGGCGGGGCACCCGGAGAGCTACCCCTCGCGCCTCCCGCCGGGGGCCCAGCGCGTCCTCTACCTCAGCCACTGCACGGGCCCCGAGAGCCTGCGCCGGGCCCAGGAGGTGTGGGAGGCCGTCCCCCCGGGGGCCTACGACCTCCTCCTCGCCGGGGACGCCGTCGAGGGGAACTTCTACCGCCGCGGAGCGAACGCGTGATCGGGGCCCGCGCCCTGCGCGAGCGCCTCTCGGCCCGGCGCGGCGCCATGGTGGAGGAGCTCGCCCGGGCGGTCGCGATCGACTCCCCCACCTTCCCCCCCGCCGGGGCGAACGCCGTGGCCTCCCGCTTCGCCGAGCGCTACCGCGCCCTGGGCTTCGAGGTCGAGCGCCTCCCGGGCGCCCGCGGGACGGGGGACCACATGCTCGCCCGCCTGCGGGGCCGGCGCCCGGAGGGGGCCCGCCTCCTCCTCATCGGCCACTGCGACACCGTCTTCCCCGAGGGGGAGGCGGCGCGGAGGCCCTTCGCCGTGGAGGGCGATACGGCCCGGGGCCCAGGCGTGGCCGACATGAAGGGGAGCCTGGTCGCCTGCCTCTTCGCGGTGGAGGCCCTCTTGGAGGAGGGTTTCGGGGACTTCGGCGAGATCCTCATCCTCTACGACACGGACGAGGAGCGCGGGAACCCCTCCTCCCGCCCCCTCATCGAGGAGCTGGGCCGGGGGGCCTCGGCCGCCCTCATCATCGAGCCCGCGCGCGCGAGCGGCGCCCTCGTCACGGCGCGCAAGGGGAGCATCTACGGAAAAATCGCCGTCCGGGGCGTCCCCGCCCACGCCGGGGTGGACCCCGAGCGGGGAAGGAGCGCGGTGCTGGAGCTCGCCCACCAGATCGTCCGCCTGAGCGGCCTGGAGCGCGCGGGGGGGACGGTCAACGTGACCGGCCTCGCGGGCGGGGAGCGGCCCCACATCGTGGCCGGGGAGGCCTCCTGCCACGTCGAGCTCAGGGCCCCCAGCCAGGCCCGGCTCGACGAGATGGAGGAGGATCTCCGCGGCCTCCTCCAAAAGACCTTCCTCGACGGCACCTCCCTCGCCTTCGAGCGCCTGGGGGGCCGGCCCGCGCTTGAGCGCAACGCGGGGACAGACAGGCTCTTGAAAATCGCCGAGGAGGTGGCCCGCGAGGCCGGCGTCCCCTTCCTCCACACCCCGACGGGAGGAGGCTCCGACGGGAACTATCTTTGCCCCCTGGGCGTCCCCGTCCTGGACGGCCTCGGCCCCGTCGGGGGCAACCTCCACACCGAGGAGGAGTACCTGGAGCTCGACTCCCTGGCGCCCCGGGCGGCCTTGCTGGGAGGGATGGTGGAGAGGCTGGGGGCCACAGGCCTGTCATCCTGAGCCTTGCCCTGAGCCCTTCGGATTGCCTCAGGATAAACTCCGCGAAGGGAAAGGCGAAGGATCTGCTGTTCAAAAGCCCCTCGGTTCCACCCTGGGCCGTGAGCTTGCCGAACCGCAGATTCTTCGCGCCTTCAGCGCCATTACGCGATCACCTAGGGAACGGCCTTCTGCTGCGGGAACGGGGAGTGGTTTCTCGATTTCGCCGGGAATATAATTCGTAGAGGGTTCCTCGAGGAGAGGGGCTGCCGAAAGTGAACCCACCCGAGCATAGGCAGCGGCTGGCCGCGATCCTCGCCAGCGACGCGGCCGGCTATTCTCGCCTCATGGCTGCGGACGAGCGGGCGACTGTGGCCGCTCTCGACTCGGCGCGCGGTGTCTTCCGCAGACACGTCGAGACGCATCAGGGGCGTGTCATCGACACGGCGGGCGACTCCGTACTCGCCCTGTTCGAGACCGCAGCGGGCGCCGTTGAGGCGGCGCTCGCCATCCAGAAGGACCTCGAGACTAACGCGCTCGGTGTGCCCAAAGACCGCTGCTTGCGTTTTCGCATCGGCGTGCACCTCGGCGACGTGCTCGAGAAGGCCGACGGCTCGATCTACGGCGACGGAGTGAACATTGCGGCGCGCCTCCAGGCGCTTGCGGAGCCCGGCGAAATAGCCATATCTGACCTCGTGCACAGCGCGGTTCGGGGCCACGTCTCAGCGGTTTTCGTCGACCAGGGCGAGCACGCTGTCAAGAACATCCCGCACCCGGTTCGCTGGTATCGTGCCATTGCCGCGCAGGCGGGGGCCGGCACAGTCCCTCCGTACCGCAGGACCGCCGAGCACCTCAATGCCTTGCCCTCGATCGCGATTCTGCCGTTCATGACGCCAACTGCGGACGCGGAGCAGGTCATCCTCGCCGACGGACTGCGCATGGACATCCAGTGGGCGCTCGGCAAGATCGCCGGCCTGATGGTCATCGCCTCCGGCACGATGAATACCTATCGCAACAAGGACGTGACGCCGGCACAGGTCGCGGCTGAGCTGCGGGTGCGCTACCTGCTCGAAGGCTTCGTCCAAAAGTCGGGCGACCGCGCTCGCGTCAC
>CAYMWZ010000216.1:0-5486 GCA_964394385.1 uncultured Nitrospinaceae bacterium
CGCGGGGGACGCGGTGGTGGGTGCGATCGGGCTCCTCCGGCGGGAGACCCTCGACGGGTGCGGCATCGGGGCGCGGCCGGTGGCCTTCGAGGTGGACCTGGGCGCCCTCGCCGCGGTCGAGCGGCCCCCGGCGCGCCTCGAGCCCCTTCCGCGCTACCCGGCAAACTTGCGCGACCTTGCCGTCGTGGTGAGGGAGGAGACCCCCAGCGCCTCGGTCGAGGCCGTCATCCGGGAGGGAGGGGGCGCCCTTCTCGAGTCGGCCCATTTGTTCGACATCTACCGCGGCCCCGACCTCGTCCAAGCGGGGGAGAAAAGCCTGGCCTACTCCCTGGTGTTCCGCCGCCCCGACCGGACCCTGACCGACGCGGAGGTCAACGGGGCCTTTGATGCCATCGTGGGCCTTTTGGCCCGGCGCCTGGAGGCGCGCCTCCGCGCCTGAGCGATTTCCTTGACACCCCCGGGGGGCGATTTTAGAATGGCCCCGTCTGTGTCCCAGGAACCACCCTTTCACGCCCGACGGGAATCTCATCCAGATGGTCATCGATAAGCTGGACGCCCTGGAGGCCGCCCTCGCCAAGGTGCTGGAGGAGCTCACCTCGCTGCGCCGCTCCCGCCAGGAGCTGGAGGCCCAGCTCGAGCAGGTGCGGGCCGAGACGCGGGCGGCGAGCGATGCCGTCCGGGCCCGCGAGGAGGAGGTGGGTAGGCTGCGGGAGGAGAACAGCCGGCTTCAGCGGGAGCACGCGGAGGTGCGCTCGCGCGTGGAGCGGATCCTCACCCACATGCCGGGGGGCTAGGCGGACCGCGCCTCTCCAGATAAGGGGTGGAATGATGGACCCAAAGAAGGTCGTGGTGGAGATATTCGGCCAGCAGCTCAACCTCAAGAGCTCCGCCTCTCCGGAATATGCCGCCGAGCTGGCCGAGTACGTGGACGGTCAAATCCGGAAGGTGTCGCGCCAGAGCAACGACCCCCTCAAGGTGGTTCTCCTCGCCTCGATGAACATCGCCAACGAGCTGTTCGAGGAGCGGAAGATCCAGCGGGAGACGGCCGAGGCCCTGGCCCAAAGGGCCGACTCCCTCCTGGAGAAGCTCGAACGGGCCGTCTGAGAGGACCCCCGACCCCCCCCTCCCGGTATATTCAACCCCCCCGATTTGGTGCCATAATATCCGGGCTTTGTCTGGCTTGGCCCTGCGCTGCGCGTGATGGGGGAAAGCAATTTGACCCAGTACCTTTGTTTCGGGAGCCCTTCCCTGCGGTGGTGAGCCATTCTCCTTCGGAGATGTCGGCCTGAAGCCGCGATTTGGGCGCCCACCTGGCGAAAGCTGGGTTCAAATGCTTGCTTCACACGGCATGTCGCGGGGCCTTCTTGGTCCCCGGCGCCCGCCTCCCGGCGGGCGCCGGGAAGGGAGGCCCTCCCGGCCCCGGGAGGGTTCGGAGGGGGAGTTGGAGCACGCTCCGAGGGCGGGCCGCGCCGGGGAGAAAAAGGATGGCTGGCGCCGCCGGATGCGGGCGCTTCGGCGCGCCCTTCCTCCCAGGCGCAGCCAGGGGCTCAGCCGGCTCCTCAGCCGCCGCCTGGAGGGGCTTCTCGCAGCGCTGGGCGCCGGGCGGATAGGCGTCTACGCGGCCGTGCGGGGAGAGGCGGATCTCTCGGCCCTCTGGGAGGCGGGGAACGGCAGGGCGTTTTACTTTCCCCGCGTGGAGGGCGATCGCATGACCTTCTGCGCGGTGGAGGATCCCCGCCGGGACCTTGAGCCGGGGGCGTTCGGCATCCCGGCTCCCGCGGCCGGGGCGCCCCCCGCCCCGCCCGGCGCGTTGGACGTGGTGCTGGCGCCGGGGCTGGCCTTTGACTTGTTCGGCGGCCGGATCGGCTCGGGGCGAGGGTTTTACGACCGCTTTTTGGGGTCATGCGCAGAGCATCTGCCGGTGGTCGGCGTGGGTTTCGCGTTCCAGCTCGTGTGGGACTCCCCCCTGCCGGCCGAGCCGGGGGACGGTCTCGTAAACTGGGTGGTCACCGATCGGGAGGCGGTCCGCTGCCTTCCGCGTAGATACGCCCTGGGAGGCGAAGATGAGCACGCTGGTTTGGCTTGAGATTCTTGCCGCGGCGGGAGGGGCCGCGCTGGGCGCTTTGATCGCGATGAGCTTGCTCAAGCGGCGGGCGGATAAGCTTCTCTCCCGCGAGCGTGAGGAGTTCGAGGAGCGCATCCGGAGCCTGGAGGCGTCCACCGAAAAGGAGCTGTCTCGGCGGGTCAAGGAGGCGGAGGTCGCCCACAGGGCCGAGATGCTCCGCTTGCGCGAGGGCATTGACCAGGAGAGCAAGGCCCGCCTCGAAGAGCTCCAGAAGCTCGAGCGCCGCGTCCTCCAGCGCGAGGAGACGCTCGACAAGCGGCGCGAGTCCCTCGACGCGAAGGAGCTCGCCATCGAGCGGCGCGAGCGCCGGCTGACCGAGAGCGAGGAGCAGTTGCGCCAGGAGGAGGCCCGCCAAAAGGAGCTCCAGGAGCAGCAGATACGCAAGCTCGAAGAGATCGCCGGCATGAGCGCCGAGCGCGCGAAGAAGGAGCTGATGGACCGCTTCCTCGAGGAGGCCAAGCAGGACATCGCCGGCGAGATTCAGCGCAGGGAGCGCGAGGCGAAGGAGAAGCTCGAGGCCGAGGCGAAGAATGCCCTTGCCTTGGCGGTGGAGCGCTTCTCGGCCGACCATGTGGCGGAGACCATGGTGAGCGTGGTGGACCTGCCCTCGGACGAGATGAAGGGCCGGATCATCGGCCGCGAGGGGAGGAACATCCGCGCCCTCGAAATGGCCACGGGAGTGGACATCATCATCGACGACACGCCCGAGGCGGTGGTGGTCTCGGGCTTCGACAAGGTGCGCCGGGAGATGGCCCGCATGGCTCTGGAGACCCTCGTCCAGGATGGCCGGATCCATCCCGGTCGCATCGAGGACGTGGTCAACAAGGTCAAGCGCGAGATCGACCGCCGCATTCAGGAGGCGGGCGAGGAGGCCCTCCTGGAGCTGGGCATCCAGGGGGTTCACCCCGAGCTGGTGAAGCTCCTGGGGCGGATGCGCTATCGGACGAGCTACAGCCAGAACGCCCTCATCCACTCTAAGGAGGTGGCCCACCTGGCGGGCATGCTGGCGTCCGAGATCGGGATTGACCCCACCATGGCCAAGCGGGCGGGGCTGTTCCACGACATCGGCAAGTCGGCCACCCACGAGATGGAGGGCTCCCACGTCCAGATTGGCTACGAGATCGCCAAGCGCTACAACGAGCCCCCCCAGGTCCTCAACGCCATCATGTCCCACCACGAGGAGGAGGAGCCGAACTGCATCGAGTCTGTCCTCGTCAAGGCGGCCGACACCCTCTCGGCCGCCCGCCCGGGCGCCCGCCGCGAGATGGTGCAGAGCTACATCAAGCGCCTCGAGGCGCTTGAGAAGATCGCCGAGTCGTTCAAGGGGGTGGAGAAGTGCTACGCCATTCAGGCGGGCCGCGAGATCCGGGTTTCGGTTCTTCCCGAGGAGATCAGCGATACCCAGGCGTCCTTCCTGGCGCGGGACATCGCCAAGCGGATCGAGAGCGAACGGACCTATCCCGGCGAGATCCTGGTGACGGTCATCCGGGAGACCCGCCACACGGCGACGGCGCGCTGACCCCGTCTTGAAGATTCTCTTTATCGGAGACATCAACGGAAAGGTGGGCCGCCGGATGGCGGCGGCCCACCTCCCCCCTCTGCGCCGGGAGCGCGGGGCCGACCTGTGCGTGGTGAACGGGGAGAACGCGGCCGGGGGTTTCGGCATCAACGCCCAAACCGCGGAGGAGCTCTTCGCGGCCGGCGCGGACGTCATCACCTCGGGGAACCACGTCTGGAACCGCAAGGAGGCCGAGGAGCTCCTGCTGCGCGAGCCGAGGCTTCTTCGGCCGGCCAACTACCCGAGGGGGGCCCCGGGGAAGGGGCTCTTCGTGGCCCGGACCCCGGCCGGCCCGGTGGCCGTCATCAACCTCATGGGGCGGGTGTTCATGCCCCCGGTGGAGTGCCCCTTCCGGGAGGCGGACCGCCTCATCGCCGGCCTCGGCGAGGAGGTGCGGGTCATCGTGGTGGATTTTCACGCCGAAGCCACCAGCGAGAAGGCGGCCCTCGGCTGGCACCTCGACGGGCGCGCCAGCGCGGTGATCGGCACCCACACCCACGTTCAGACGGCGGACGAGCGCCTGCTCCCCCGCGGCACGGCCTACCTCTCCGACGTGGGGATGACGGGCCCGGCCGACTCGGTGATTGGGATCAAGACCTCAATCGTGATCGAGAAATTCCTGACGGGCGTTCCCCGGCGGATGGAGGTGGCCGGGGGGCCGGGGCAGTTGAACGGGGCTCTCGTCGAGGTGAACCCCTCCACCGGGCGCGCCCTCTCCATCGCGCGCATCGCCCTCCGCGAGGAGGACGCCGGCTAGGGGTGGCCGTTCCGTTCGGCCGCCCTCTGGTGCTGGCCGAGGAGGAGGCGCAATTCTTTCCGCTTCTCCAGGATGGCCAGGAGCCGCTCCAGCCGCTCCCGTGTGGAGAGGCACTCCAGAATCGTCTGTTTTTCCGGAAGCGGCAGGCGGAGGGTGGCGGCAGAGAGGAAGGATAGGCGGAGCGGCTCCTTGAGGATCTCCTCGCCCAGCGGGAGGGAGTCGCGCTCCTCCGATTCCATGGCGTCCCACACCTGGCGGACCAGCCCGGGAGGGGGAGGCTCCTCCGGGGCGTCCTCGATGAAGTTCACCTCCCCGACGAGGTAGGGGCGGTTCTCGAAGATGCGCACGACTTCAAAGCGGTTCTCCCCCTGGGTGAGGATGTTCATACGGCCGTCCGGGAACCGCTCGAGGAGCTGGGTAACGCGGGCCGTGCAACCCACCTTTCGGATGCCCTCCCGCTCCACCAGGACCACGCCGAAGGGGCTTTTCTCCTTGAGGCACTCTCCGATCATCTGCTTGTAGCGCTCCTCGAAGATGTGGAGGGGCAGGAACTCCCCCGGCAGGAGCACCACCTGGAGCGGGAACAGGGGCAAGCGGATTTTTGCCATGGGGGGAGTCTAGCCCGATCGCTTTGATTTTGGAACGCTTGGGCCGATGGCCCCGTGCCCCGGAAACTGGCGGCGCGAGGGAGGAATGTGCTATTTTCTCATGTTCCAAGGCCCAGGGCGGCCCTCGCGGTTACCTCCCCTTGCGCCTTCGCCGGCCCCAGGCGCCAACGGCGGGGGCGTTCCTGACCTGTCTTGGACCGGGGCCATTTTCGCTGGGTTGCGTCATGAATGAGCCGGGCCTTCAAGCGAAGCGGGCGGAGCCCCTCCCTGCCGGAGCGGGCGAGGCCTTCTCCACCCTCTCGGGCATCTCCCTCAAGCCCTTCTACGGGCCCGAGGACCTGGAAGGCCGGGAATTCGGGCGCGAGCCGGGCTCCCCGGGCCGGTTCCCCTACCTGTCTCTTATACACATCTCCGAGCCCACGAGACTAGGCATGATCT
>CAYMWZ010000217.1:0-5485 GCA_964394385.1 uncultured Nitrospinaceae bacterium
CCGGTCCCCCGGGGCGAAGGAGGCGATCCGGAGCTCGAGGTGGGGGGTGGCGATGACCCGGGGGAGCCCCTTCTGCCGGACGGTCTTGGGGTCGAAGCGGCTCGCCAGCCGCTCCGCGCTCCCGCGGACGTAGCGGCCGGGATCGGCCGAGGGGCGCCCGGCCGCCGCCGGGTCGGCGCGGGGGTCCTCCCCCGCGGGGAGGATGAAGCCCGAGGGCATCCGGCCGCCCCGGAAGTTGAGCTCGACGAGATCCTCCCGGCCGGTGTTCTTCATGTTGTGGAAGCCGGCCCGCTTGCCGAGCAGGACGTCCCCCTCTCGCACCTCGAAGGTCTCCCCGTCGATGTGCATGAGCCCCCCTCCCCCCATGATGAGGTAGCCCTCGTCCATCTCGGGGTGGTGGCGGTGGTAGGGGGGCCAGTGCCCCGGCTTGAGGATGATGACGCGGACCTCGAGGTTGGGGGTGCCGATGGGGGCGGGGGAGCCGGCCTCGGAGCCGGGGTCGAAGGTCCACTTGAGTTCTTCGATGTGGCCGACGCGGGGCATGGGCGGCTCCTCCGGGGGAGGGGCATTAAAGTAGTCCCCGGCCTGCGCGGGGTCAACGGCGCCCCCGTTGCGCGCGGGCGTGCCTCCCCGGCATGATGATCGGGGGAGGGTGCGCCCGTGGGAGCCCAAGGGCCCGTTCAGGAAGTCCTGGCCGAGCTGGAGCTGGACGAGCGGCTGGCGGCGGATCTGCTCGTCGGCTTCCTCCGCGACGAGGTGGGCAAGGTCGGGGTGCGGAAGATCGTCCTCGGGATCTCGGGGGGGATCGACAGCTCCCTCTCGGCCTTCCTGGCGGCGCGGGCGATGGGCCCCGGGAACGTGACCGGCATCATCATGCCCTACCGCCTCTCCAACCCCCAGAGCGAGCGCGACGCGCGGGAGGTGGCCGAGGCGTGCGGGATCCAGATCCGCGTGGTGGACATCTCCCCCCAGATCGACGCCTACTTCGAGCGCTTCCCGGAGGCCGGGAAACTCCGCCGCGGGAACAAGATGGCGCGCGAGCGGATGACCATCCTCTACGACCACTCGGCGGCGTTCTCGGCGCTCGTGGTGGGGACCTCCAACAAGACCGAGCTCCTCCTCGGCTACGGCACCCTCTTCGGCGACATGGCCAGCGCCGTGAACCCCATCGGGGATCTCTACAAGACCCAGGTGCGCCAGCTGGCCCGGCACCTGGGCGTCCCCGGCTCGGTGGTGGAGAAGCCCCCCTCGGCCGACCTCTGGCTCGGCCAGACGGACGAGGAGGAGCTCGGCCTCACCTACGCGGAAGCCGACGCCGTCCTCTACCGCCTGATCGACTGCCGCCACGGCCGCGCGGAACTCATCGAGGCGGGCTTTCCCTCCCTTCTTGTGGACACCATCGCGCGCCTCGTCCAGCGGAGCCAGTACAAGCGAAGGCTCCCCCTCATCTGCAAGCTCTCCCACCGAACCATCGACCGGGACTTCCGCTACGCCAGGGACTGGGGCGTGTGACGGCGGCCGGGGCGGTTGATGGGCCTCCCCGCGTGTGGCACTATGATGTAAAGAAAATCCACTTTACCGATCAGGCCGGCAGGGCCTCCCACACCGCACGGAGGAAAGGAATTGGCGCTCAAGGAGGGGGCCAACGCGCCCGATTTCAGTCTGCGGGACGGCGACGGAAAGGTCCACCGGCTCTCCCAGTACCGGGGCCAGAAGGTCATCCTCTACTTCTATCCCAAGGACAACACCCCCGGCTGCACGGTGGAGGCGAAGGACTTCAACAAGGACCTCGGGAAGATCCGCTCGAAGGGCGCCGTCGTCCTCGGGGTGAGCCCCGACAACGAGGTGAGCCACAAGAAGTTCAGCGAGAAGTGCGACCTGGACTTTCCCCTCCTGGCCGATCCGGACGGCGAGGTGGCCACGAAGTACGGCGCCTACGGCAAGAGGACCCTCTACGGGCGCACCTTCAACGGCGTGTACCGGAGCACCTTCATCATCGATGAGGAGGGGCGCATCGAGAAGGTGTTCCAGGACGTCAAGGTGGCGGGCCACTCGAAGGCCGTGCTCAAGTCGCTCTGAGGGCCCGCCGGAGCCCGCCGCCCGCCTCCCCTCCCGGGGGCGGGCGTTCTTTTTCCCCTCAGGGGATGACGGGGAGGGAGGGCCCCCGGGGTCTCTCCCCCAGGCGGTTGAGCCGCCCGAGGAGGGAGGCGAGGTCCGCTCCCCGCGCCCGGGCCGCCTCCCCGATCGTCCCCCAGGGCTCCGCGCCGCCGGCCGCGATCCCGAAGGAGGCGAGGACGCCGGCGGCCCCCGGGTGCATCTCGAGGGCGCGGGCGAGTGGGGTCTCGGCGGTGAACCCCGCGGGGCCGGCGCGCGGGGCCAGCCGCCTGAGGTCGGCCATGCCCGCCTTGAGGGCCTCGCTCTCCTCCTCGGCGGCGAGGCGGTGATCGATGAAGCGTTCCTCCAGGCGCTCGAGGTCCTCGCGCAAGGCCCGCACCCTCGCGAACAGAAAGAGGAGGGCGGCCAGGAGGGCGATCTCGCCGATGATGAGCGCCGTGAGCACGGGGCCCTCGCTTCGGCGGCGCGGGGCGCGCCGGAGAAAGGGGAGGTTTGAACTTCTTCCCCCAATATGAAAAGAGGGGCCGGGGTTGTCAAATTTCGCCCGCCCCGGGCGGGGGCGCCCTCCCCCTGGCTTCCCGCCCCTGATATGCTTCTCTCCTCAGGATCGGTTCCGTTCCATCCCAAAATTCCCGAAGGAGGGCCTCCCCGCATGACCATCCGGCCGAAGGAGCTACCCGAGAAGACCGACAACTGGGCGGAGGCCGACTTCAAGGGCCACGCCAAGAGCATCGTCACCGTGAAGAGCGGCCACTCCCTCATCGTGGACGAGCCCAAGCGCCTCGGGGGGACGGACGCGGGCCCCTCCCCCACGGGCTACCTCGTGGCCTCCCTCGCGGGCTGCACGGCGGTCATCCTGGAGCGGGTCGCCAAGGACGCCAAGCTCGAGATCGAGAGCCTGCGGGTCAAGTCCACCATCCACTACAGCCCCCGCGGGATCGCCGGCCAGGAGGGCTACGAGGCCCGGCCCACCGAGGCCGTGAGCGAGGTCTGGCTCAAGATCGGCGCGGGCCCCCAGCAGGTGGAGGACTTGAAGAAGCAGTACTTCCGCCGCTGCCCCCTCTACGGCCTCTTTCAGGCGTCCGGCTGCAAGATGACCGACATCTGGCACGTCAACGAGTAGGGCCTTCTCAGGCCCGGAGGAGGCTCCTCGCCTTCTCGCCCGTGGCGTGGATGACGCCCTCCTTGAGGTCCCCGCGGGCGGGGCTGCGGCTGAGGACGAACTCGACCGGCTCCTCGAGAGCGAGCACCTCGTGCACCGCCCCCGGCGGGAAGTGGAGGAGATCCCCCGGCGAGGCGTCCAGGATCTCGCCCTCCACCGCGGCGCGGAGGGTCCCCTTCAGGATGTAGAGGAACTGCTCGTCGTGGTGGTAGTGGGGGACGGACCAGGTGCCCGGCTCCATGCGCAGGTAGCCGATGCTGGTGTGCCTTCCGTCCACCCAGGCGGCCGTGGCGGGGGTGTAGGCGGCGACGCCTTCGGGGCGAAGGCCCGCGAGGTTGGGGTAGAGGGGCATTCGGGGTCTCTCCTTCTCGTTGCGTTCGAGGGTCGCTTTTCGCCGGCGACCGCGTTATATTCCGGATCCTTCTTCAAGGAAAGCGCGCAGGCATCGTACACCGCCGTCCCCCCGCCGACCGGAGGAACCCGCACGTGAAGATCGCAGCCCTGGCTCTCCTTCTCGCCGCCCTCATCGCCCTCCCCGCCGGGGCCTACGACCCGGCCCGCCACCCCAAGCCGACGGCCCCGGGCTCGGCCTATGAGCTGGGCAGGCTGCGGCTCCACGCGGGGGACTGGGAGGGTGCGGCCGCCCTCTTCAGGCGGGCCATCGCCGAGAACCGCATAGATCATCGCGCCTACACCCTCCTCGGCTACAGCCTCCGCCACCTGGGCAGGCTCAAGGAGGCCATCGCCGACTACGACGAGGCGCTCCGGATCAACCCCGTCTACGCCGAGGCGCTCGAGTACCGGGGGGTCGCCCACGCCCTGGCGGGCGACCGCGCCGCCGCGATGCGCGACCACGGCCGCCTGCTGCGCCTCAATCCGCACCTGGCGGAGGACTTGAAGCGGGCGATCGACCAGGCCGCCGCCCAGGGGAGCTAGCGTCTTTGGCGGGCCCCCCGCGCCGCGAGGAGCGACCGTGAACCCCCCGCCGGATCCCTTCGAGTTTTTCTTCGATAAACCCTGGTCGGACGGCCTCCCGGTCGTCACCCCGACCGAGGAGCGCGTGGCCGCCATGCTCAAGGGCGCGCGGCGCGGTCCGGAGGAGGCGATCGGCTCCATCCCCCCGGCCATGGAGGAGGCGACGGTGCGGAGCGCCGCCGTCCACGCCGTCATGGCGGGCTGCAAGCCGGAGTACTTGCCTGTCGTCCTGGGGGGCATCCGGCTCATGCTCCGGGAGGAGTTCAACCTGAACGGGGTCCAGGGCACCATGCACGGCGTCGCCCCCCTGATGATCGTGAACGGGCCCTACGCCCAGGCGATCGGCATCCACGGCGGGAACGGCTGCTTCGGCCCGGGCTTCCGGGCGAACGCCACGATCGGCCGCGCGATACGGCTCATCCTCATGAACCTGGGGGGAGGGGTGCCCGGCGTCTCCTCCATGACCATCTTCGGCTCCCCGCTTCGCTACACCGCCTGCGTGACGGAGAACACGGAGAAGAGCCCCTGGGAGACGCTGGCCGAGTCCAAGGGCTTTGGCCCCGGGGAGGACGTCATCACCTGCGCCATGGTGGAGGGCCCGAGGCTCACCTTCGACGACGTGAGCGAGGAGCCGGAGCGCCTCCTCGCCGGGATCGCGGACGCCATGACGGGGCTCGGCTCCTGGAACACCCACGCCCGCTCCGACATGGTGGTGGCCATGGGGCCTCAGCACGCGGGGATCTGCGCCAAGGGGGGCATGTCGCGCGAGGACGTCCACCGGCGCCTGTGCGAGCTGGCGGGCAGGACCGTGGGGGACTTGAAGCGCGGCGGCAACTGGCGGCGGGAGCGGGCGCTCGCGCTTCCCGTCCGGGTGGACCCGGAGGACGACGCCTGCTTCGTCCCCTCGATCAAGCGCCCCGAGGATCTCCAGCTCATCGTGGCCGGGGGCTGGGGCTCGGGGAGCGCCGTCTTCCACGGCTGGAGCGGGGGGAGTAGGGCGGTGTGGGGGAGGTACGAGGCGTAGGGGCGGGCTTCCGCGCATGCCCGAGGAACCCGGGGGCGGCCGGCCCTGCGGTTCATGTTTGAGGTCACAATTTGTGACCTCAAAGAGCACCAATCATTTCAGGCGGGAATCTCGTCTTGTATGTTCCAGTGCCCGTAACGTAACATTCACCAACCGGGAGCCTGTCCCATACTCAGTTGAAAGTCCGGAATAAGGGGGTGGCGGTTCAC
>CAYMWZ010000218.1:0-5470 GCA_964394385.1 uncultured Nitrospinaceae bacterium
GCCCCTACCACCTCCAGCGCGAGTTCAAGCGGGCGATGGGCCTCACCCCCCGGCAATACGCCGCGGCCCGCCGCCTGGAGCGGTTCAAGGAGGCGCTGCGGGCGGGCGGCCCGCTCACCGAGTCCCTCTACGAGGCCGGCTACGGCTCCAGCAGCCGGCTCTACGAGCGGGCGGGCGCCCGGCTCGGCATGACCCCGGGGGCCTACCGCCGCGGGGGAGAGGGGGCCGAGATCCGCTACGCCCTCTCCCGGTGCCCCCTCGGGCGGCTCCTCGTGGCGGCCACCTCGCGGGGGGTGTGCGCCGTCAAGCTGGGGGACGCGGAGGGGGCGCTTGAGGCCGAGCTCCGCCGAGAGTTCCCGGCCGCCCGAATCGAGCGCGATGAGGAGGGCTTGAAAGCGCCGGTCGAGGCGCTCCTGCGCCACATGGACGGGGAGGCGCCGCACATCGAGCTCCCCCTGGACGTGCGGGCGACGGCGTTCCAGTGGCGGGTCTGGCAGGAGCTCCGGGCCATCCCGGAGGGAGAGACCGCGACCTACGGCCAGATCGCCCGGGCGCTCGGCGAGAAAAACGGCGCCCGCGCCGTGGGGCGGGCCTGCGCGGCCAACCCCGTGGCCTTGATCGTCCCCTGCCACCGGGCGGTCCGGGCGGACGGGGAGCTCGGCGGATACCGCTGGGGGGTGGAACGGAAGAAAAAGCTCCTCGAGCGGGAGCGAAAGGGCCCCACGAAGAAGCCCCCGAGATGATTCAAGGAAACACCCTTCTTCCCGGGGGATCGCCTGCGAGCCGCATCAACTGGTGGCCCCTCACCATCGTGCTCTATGTTTTCTTCTCGGCCTTCCGGGACGTCTACCTGGGCGGTGTCTTCCAGGCGTTCAGCTATTTCGAAGTGGTCCTTCTGACCGCCTTTCTCTGCACGATCTATTTCGCCGCCTTGGTCTTCCTCAGGCAGCCGGACCAATGGAGGAGGCTCCGCCGCCACTGGCGCGACGCGGTTTGGATCAACTTGACCACTGCGGCGGCCTGGCTCTCCTTTTTCCATGCCCTGCAGAACATCGAGCCCTCCATCGCCAGCACCTTCTATGTGGGGGTCGGTCCGTTTACCGTCATCCTCCTGGGAATCATGGGATTCCATATTTCCGCTCCGACGCCCTTGCGGGCCGCCGAGAAATGGTTCAACGGGGGAATCCTGGTCTCCTTGCTATTGCTGGCAGGGGTGGAGCTTGCGGGGCTGTCCGGGCTGAAGGCCCCCGGGGCCGGGGCGGCGGAAAGCCTTTTCAACCTCGCGCTGGCCTTCCTGAGCGGGGTGTTTCTCACGCTGTACAATCTTGTCTGCAAGCGGATGAACGAAAGCGGCGTCTCTCCGGAGGCGATCATTTCCGTCCGCTTCATCGTGATCGCCTCCGTCTCACTCGCCGTGATCCTGGCCGGGGCGGTCAGGGAGACGGGCCCGCACTCCTTCGGCGCCCTGGGGCTCGTCTCCCTGATCCTGGTGATCCTGATCGTCGCGCCCAATTATCTCTACCAAGTCGGCATTTCCCACACGCCCTCCCTCACGGCGAACGTCATCCGAGCCACCGGACCCATCTTCGTGTTCGTCATCCAGATCTTCGAGGGCCGTGTTTTCTACTCGCGCTACACGCTGATTTGCATCGTTCTATATTCGGCGTTCGTCGCGCTCAGCAACCTGAGCCGGAGCTGGAGGGAAACCCCGGGACCAAGCGGGCGCTAGGAAGGCAAATCCGGGACGCCCGAGGCGCCTCTGCCGCCTCCCCAAGCCCCCCCCCTACGCGATGGCCACGGGCCGGACCGGGGAGCCGGTGCCGCCCCGGATCTTCAAGGGGAGGCAGACGAGGAGGAACTCATACGTTTTGGTCCGGCTGAGCTCCTCCATCACGGTCACCTCAAGAAGGTGCACCCCCCGCTCGACCAGCATGTGGCAGTGGACCGGGAGGGAGGGCGCGGGCAGCACCTCGACGGCGAAGTTGTCCCCCCCCAGCATGAAGATCCCCTGGTCGGCCAGCCACCGGGCCGCCTCCAGGTCCACGCCGGGGATCCCCCCCTTCTGATGATAGAAATCCCTCTTCGGCCAGTGGCGGATGTGGCCCGTGCGGACGAGGACCACGTCCCCCGCCTCGACCCGCACGCCCTGGGCCCGGGCGGCGGCCTCAAGGTCCGCCCGGGTGACGGGCCGCGCGGGCTCGAGCGCCTCCCGCTTGAGGTGGGCCGCCGCGTCGAGGAGCACGCCCCTCCGCACGATGGGCGAGACCGTCTCCACGCCGTGCTTCGAGAGGCCGCCCGTCTTGCTCTGGGCGGAGGCGGCATCCACCCCGCCGTGGAGCTTCATGTCCTTCGAGACGTGGCCCAGGGCGTCGATGTGGGTGCCGGTGTGGCCGGTGCAGAAGAACGTATCCACGGCCGCGCAGGCGCCCTCGGGGTACATGAGGTCCCCGTGCTCGCGGATCATGGAGTAGCCGAAGGGGCCGTGGAGGGGGATGTGGGGCATCCCCGGGAAGAGCTCCACCCCCAGGTCAAACACCTTGCTTCCGCGGGCGACCGAGCGAATCTCCTCGACGTTCATGCAGGCCCTCGACGAAGGAGGAACGAATGAGCGGGGCGGCTGGCCCCGGCCAGGGGATTGAGGCATTTTAGCTGTCCGCCCGAGACGCCCACAACCCAAACCGCGCGGTCCCCTCCGCGCCGAGAGAAGAAGGAGAGCCCTCTTGACCCATCGTCCCGCCGCGGGAGGAGAGCGTTGAGGGGGCTGGGGGCCTATTTCCACCCCGCCTGGCAGGCCGGGGTGATCGCGCTGGGGCTTTGCGTCCTGGGGTGGGGGCTCCGGGTCCGCCGCGCGCGGCGGCTGGGCACAGGACCCGGGCAGGCCCGGCTGGCGGCCACCCACATGCGGCTGGGGCGCTGGTTCACGGCCCTTTTCTCCACGGGCTACCTCCTGGGGCTCTTGGGGATGGGCCTCGCCCTGGAGGAGCCCCTCTACCAGACCGCCCACAGCTATTTCGCCACCCTGGCCCTTCTCCTCCTCTGGACGGCGGCCTACCTGGGGCGCAGGCTGCGCCTGCGGCCGGGGGCGGAGGGTCTGCGCCAGATCCACTCCTACGTGGCTTTCCTGGCCCTTTTTCTCTCCCTGGGCGTGGCCTTCCTGGGGATGGGTCTCCTCCCGTAAGGGAATCCAGAGTCTTTTCTCCTTAAATTCTCCCCACCGGGGCCCCAAGGGGAATAAGAGGCCCCGCCGGGGCGTTTTCGAAATACGCGTGTACGCCGTCTCCGCCTTCACGGCCGCTCCGAAGGCCGGTCTACAGGGGGCGCAATTGTCTTCCGCCACGAACGCCCGAAGATGCGCCCCGCCATGGCGCCGCGCTCTCGCGCTCGGGGCCCTCTTTCTGGCCCTCGCGGCTCAGCCGGCCGGGGGCCACCACATCACCATGCGGCCCGGCTTCTTCGGCCACGTGGTGGTGGACTTGGCCCTCGCGCCCTGGGACGAGGCGACCCTCTACGTGGCCGCCTTCGGCCAGGGGGTCTTCCTCAGCCCGGACGGGGGGCGGAGCTGGAGGGGCCTCAACGAGGGGCTCGCCGAGACGAGCGTGCGGGGGATGGCCTTCGGGCCGGGCCGGATCCTCTACCTCGCCACCGACCAGGGGGGCTTCCGCCGCGCCCCGGGCGGCCCGTGGGAGCCGCTGCCCGGCCTGAGGGGAAGGAGCGTCCGCGTCCTCCGCGTCGGGGCGAGGGCCGGGCTCTATGCCGGAACCGAGGCGGGCGTTTTCGCCAGCCCCGACGGCGGCCGCAGTTGGGAGCCGAGGAGCCGGGGGCTCGCCCACCCCGACGTGCGCGACCTGGCCGCCGATCCCGCCCGGCCCGGGCGGCTCTATGCGGGCACCTTCGGCGGCGTCTTCCGGAGCGTGGACGGGGGGCTGAGCTGGCAGGCCGCCAGCTCCGGACTCGCCGACCTGAGGGTTCGCGCCCTCGCCCTGGACTCCCGCCGCCCCGGCCGGCTGCTCGCCGGCACGGCCCTGGGGGGGGTGTTCGAGAGCCCGGACGGGGGTGAAAGCTGGCGGCCGAGGAACAAGCGCCTCTTCGACACTTCGGTCATGGCCCTCGCGCTGGATGAGGGGGGCGCCCTCTACGCGGGCACGCGGGGAGGGCTCTTCCGCCTGCCGGCGGGAGGAGAGCTTTGGGAGTACGTGCGGGTGGAGCGGACGCCGCTCTCCATGCCCGCGATCGCGGCGGGCCGGAGGGGCAACATTTTCGTGACCAGCGGCGGAGAGGTCTTCGAGAGCCGCGACGGCGGGAAGAGCTGGGCCATGCTCACCCCCGGCGCCCCCCGGAAGGCGGCCACACAATCGACGCTGAACGTCCCTTAAGGGAGGATCGGGAGATGTGTAGAAAGATCACCGTGAAGAGCGCCTGGGCCTTCTGCGCCAGCCTCGCGCTCACGCTCGCCCTCGCGGGCCCGTGGGCGGCGGAGGAAGCCCTCGCCGCGGCGAACCCCTGCGCGGCCAAGAACCCCTGTGCGGCGAAGAACCCCTGCGCCGCCAAGAACCCCTGCGCGGCCAACCCGTGCGCGGCCAAGAATCCGTGCGCGGCCAACCCGTGCAACCCCTGCGCGCCAGGTGCGGCCCGCGGCCCCCAGGCCAAAGCGCGGATGGTCGTCGCCCAGGTGGTGAGCTATGACGCCAAGGCGGGCCGCCTGACCCTAAGCCACGGGAGCGAGACCCTGGTGGCCAGCGTCACCCCCAAGACGGTGGTCCGCCTCGGGCCCGACGTGGCCTCCGCCTCGGCCCTGAAGAAGGGCGAGCGGGCGGTCGTCTCCCTCCTGGAGCGGGGCAAGGCGCGCCAGGCGCTCTACGTCTACCTCGCCAAGGGAGGGGCCGGCGGGAACCCCTGCGGCAACCCGTGCGCCGCCAACCCGTGCGCGGCCAAGAACCCCTGTGCAGCCAAAAACCCCTGCGCCGCCAAGAATCCGTGCGCGCCGAAAAATCCCTGCGCAGCGAAGAACCCATGCGCGGGGCGCTAGAGCGGGCGGGATTTCGTCGCTGACCTGAAGGCGCATTTTCGCGGAGAAAGGAGGAATTCATGCACCGAGGCCTGAAAGTGGTCCTCCTGGCGGGCCTGGCGGCCCTGCTCGTGGCGGCGTGGTCGCTCCCCGCCGCCGCGGCGCAGCAACAGCGCCGGGCCATCCAGATGGGCCCCTATTTCCAGACCCTGAAGGCGGACGCCTCCATCGACGCCTCCATCGATCGGGGCAAGCAGCTCTTCAACCAGCTCGGCTGCGGCGGCTGCCACCCCCGGGGCGGGACCATCGGAGGCGTCCAGCGGAACGTGGCGGGGGACGTCGTTCCCATCCCCGTCCCCGACCTGCGCGGGGCGGCGCTGCACTATCCGCGGCTGTCGATGACGGGCTTCGCGGCCAACATCGGCATCATGAACGACCTCTGAAACACGGTCTTCCTCGGCCGTG
>CAYMWZ010000219.1:0-5467 GCA_964394385.1 uncultured Nitrospinaceae bacterium
TGGCGGCGGCCCGCCCCTCTTCGGTCTCCGCCTTGAACAGATCGGGAACCGAAACGGGCTTCTGCTCCCCCGTCTTTTTGTCGCCGGGATTGCGCATGGAGAGCCAGAGCTTGCCCGCCGAGGCGGCCAAAGCCATGCGGTCGCTCTGCTCGGGCGTGAGAAGAAGGGTGACGACGGCGACCGAGATCCGGCTCTTGTCCTGGTCGACCTCCTTCACCCCGCCCGCGGCGAGCACCTCAACGTCCTGGAGGATGGTCTTCGTCACCAGGGTCTTCTGCGGCCTGGCGCCCCCCGGCGGGGTGATCTCCATCTCGAAGGTGCCGTGGACGTCCACCCGGCTCCCCGGCAGGAGGAAGCCGGCCACCCCCGTCACGTCGGTCACGTTGATGGAGAAGGCGCGCCTCCCCTCGGGGATCTGGCTCGAGAGCGCCCGAGGAGGAGGCCCGGCCTCGGGGGGGCTTTCCTTCTTCTCCTCCTTCTGCTTCTCCGCCGGGGCCGCCCCATCCCTCGGCGCTCCCGCGGCGCGCTCTTGTCTTAGAAGGTCGTCGACCGTCACGGGCTCCACGGAGGGAAGGGTCTTGTCGCGGGGGTTGCGCATGGAGAGCCAGAGGGAGCCCGTCGTCGCGGCCAGGGCGACCTTGGAGCTCTGCTCCGGGGTGAGGAGGAGGGTCACCACCGGAACCGAAACGCTGCCCTTCTTCTTGCCCGCCTCCTGGTGCCCGCCCGCGGCGAGGACCTCCACGTCCTGGAGAATGGTCCGCGTCAGGCTGGTCTTCTTGGAGCCGGTGCCCCGCTCCGAGGGCACCTCGACCTCGAAGGTGGCATGGACGTCCACCCGGCTGCCGGGCAGGAGGAACCCGGCCACCCCGGTCACGTCGTTGACGCGGATCGTGAAGGCGCGGCGCCCCTGGGGGATCAGGGTGGAGAGGCCCTCGACGCTGTCCTCGGGCGCGAGCTTGTTGCGGAGCAAGGGCTCGCCCTTCACCAGGTCGGAGACGATGATCCGGCCTTCCGCCGCGTTGAGGTTCTGCAAAAACTCCGGCGAGATGGCGCTCTCCGGCCAATCCTGCAGCGCAAGATCTTCCTTGGCCAGCTTCACGCCTCGGGTGAGGTCCTTGGCCATGATGACGACCTTGACCTTCTTCTCGACTTTTTCCTCCACCGGAGCCGTCCGGGCGGACTGGCGCATCAGGATCGCCCCGGCCGCGAGGCCCAGGCCCAAAGCCACGACTAGAGGAATCAGCAGATTTCGCCTGGCCATGGCGCCCTCACTTCCCTCGTCCAGAGACGATGATCACCGACGGCCAATTCCTCGAAACCCCCGGGCCGAGGAGCTGCCCTCCGCCGTCAGTTGAGCAAAAGAGAAAATTCCCCTCCAAGAGGCAGAAAAAAAGGACTGCGGATTCTCGTATCCCCCTCATTTTAGCACAATTGACGGCCACACAAGGCCCCGTCCGACGCCCTCTTCGAGCGGGATTGCGGCGGGAGGGTGGGGATGCCCCGCCGGCCGCCCCTTGAACGACTTCCCGGCCATCCCCACGATGAGGGCCAACCGCGCGGATTAGGGGGAGAGGAAGTAGGAGAGAACCGCTCCTGCAGCCAGGGGGGGCGCGTAAGGAAGCGCCCTCTGGCGCCCCTTGGCCGCGAGCCAGGCCAGCGCCCACAACCCGCCCAAGAGGGCACCCAGCAGGACCGCCCGGAGAGCGCCCCCGGGCCCCAACAAGGCTCCCGCGGCCGCGAGGAGCTTCAAGTCCCCCGACCCGACATAGCCCAGCGCCACCAGGGGGAGAAAAATTCCCCCTCCCGCCACGACCCCCAACAGAGCCCGCCCCGCGCCGCCGACGCCTCCCTCGGCCGCGCCGAGCAACACGCCCGCCACAGCGCACGAGAGCGTCAGGAGGTCGGGCACCCGGCGGGTCCGCAGGTCCCAAGCGGTCGCGCCTCCCGCCAACGCCGCCAAAATCAGGAGCCGCGCGATCCCGGAGGCCGAGTAAGCATCCAGCGGGGCCACCCCTTTCACTCAGGCCGCGAGGAGGATTTCCTCGGGGAGAAACCCGCGGCCTCGGCATCCGGGACGAAAAGATCCCGCCTTCCCTGGCGCCTCCCCGGTAAGGAGAGACTCCCTCCCCCCGGACGAGAGCTTCCCCCCTTCTTAACGCACCGCGAAGGACGGATCGTCCCCCCCGCCGGCCGGGATTCGGGAGGCCCTATCCGGGCGGGGAGGAGGGCGTCCTGCCCTCCTCCCCGAGCCAAGAGGGAGGCCTCCCCCATCGACTACAGGGCGGCGATGATCGCGTTCAACTGCGCCAGGATACCTTGGCCCAGAAGCCCCAGAGCCGCGATGACCACGACCGCCACGAGGGCGATGATCAGCGCATACTCGACGAGGCTTTGGCCTTCCTCACTGCGGAATCTGCTCAAAAGCTTCAACATTTGCCCTTCCTCCTGTTTACGCGCCGACATTGGCGCCTGGAACTCCGGCACATTCACGTGCCTCGAAAAAACACTCCTGTGGCCAAAATACCCCTCCGCCCGCATTCTGGCATTAATCGAATTCACCCAATATTTGCGAACCTCCTCACAACCCCAACGCCCCAAACACAGGGAGGAGGCCAAAACTCCGCTCTTTTGGTGGAGAATGAAGGCAAAGATCGGGTGAAAAGGCAGGCTCCGCATTTTGAGACACCTTGCGCCCGCTGCCCACCGGAGCATTGTCGCTCAGCGCCAAACCCCCCGCGGACGGTGAATCGGCGAACTTTCGGTCGACGCAGTTCCCAAAATCTACCACTTTTCCGGGCTCATATGCAATATTAGATGGAAATTCAAGGAAATCCCGGGATCCTCCGGCCTGGGCACCCCTCCCCTGTCGCCCCCTCTGGTCCTCCCGAAGAGGCGTTTCTCCATGAATTTCCCCGGAATTGGGGAGCCTTTCTTCCGCGCCTCCGGGCAGGGCGGGTCCCCCCCCTGGGTGAGCCAGGCCACAAAATGGGGGGCTCAACCAACCAAGAATTCAAAAAATGTGGCAAAATAGAGGAACCCACATGCACGCGGGTTTGGCGGCGCGGGGCACCGCCACATCTCAACCAGAATGGGGAGACAGGTCCGCGGGGTTGAGGAGGGGGGACGCCCTCTCCCGGAACGCCCCCTTCTCGTCCCGGAGGAACCCAGATGCCGACGGCCTACGGCTCGCGCTTCGCCGTGCAACGGATGGAGCTCCTAAAGCGCGTCTCCCGCATCGGCTTCTTCAAAACCCTGACCGAAGAGGAGAAGCTTGAGCTCGTCACGTTCGGAAAAACTTCCACCTTCAACAACGGGCAGGTCATCTTCCTGGAGGGCTCCGGGAACGATCACATGTTGTATTTCGTCGTCAGCGGCGAGGTCGAGATCCTGCTGGAAGGATACAATGCCCCCGACGAAGGCAACACCGTCGCGACGATGCGCACAGGCGAGATCTTCGGCGAAATCGCGATCCTCGACAATTTGCCCCGCTCGGCCAGCGCGCGCGCCAAGGGGGTCACCACCGTTCTCGCGCTCGACCTCTTCGCGCAAAGGGATGAGTTGCAAAAACCCTCGGCCAACCTGACGATCAAGATCCTCCGGCACATCGCGGAGGGGCTCTGCACCAAGCTCCGCAACGCGAACAAAGTGCTCCTCCACTCCAGGAGATGATCGGCGCCCCTACGCCCCCCGGCGCGCCTCATCCCGCTCCGCGACCTCCTCCAAGAAGCGCTGCGCCACCCGCCCCCACCCGTACCGGCGCGCCCGCCTCCTGCCCGCCGCCCCGAGCCGGGCCCTCAGGGGGCCGTCCCGGAGGAGACGGATGAGGGCCCCGGCCAGGGCGGCCTCGTCCCGGGGAGGCGCGAGGAGGGCGACCTCCCCCTCCGCCGCCACCTCCGGCGTTGCCGCCGCCCGGAGGGCCACGATGGGAAGCCCCGCGGCCATGGCTTCGAGGTAAACGATCCCGAACCCCTCCTGAAGACTGGGCAGGCAGAACACATCGGCCCCGAGGTACTCCCGGCGCACCGCCTCCTCCCCCGCCAACTCCCCCAGGAACTCGACGCACCCGCCCAGCCCCAACGAGAGGGCCTGCGCCTTGAGCGCGGGCAGCATGGGCCCGCCCCCCACCACCCGCAGGCGCGCCCCCGGCACCGCCTCCCGCACGGCGGGCATGGCCGCGACGAGCGCCCGCGTGTTCTTGCGCGGGTACTGCCTCGCAACCGAGAGGATGACGGGGGGGGCCGCCTCCCGAGGCGGCCGGGAGGCGAGGAGGGCGTCCCAGGGGGCCAGGTCGATCCCCTCGGGGACCACGGCCAGCCTCTCCGCCGGGAGGCCGTAGAGGGCGGCCGCCGCGCGGCGGCTGTGCTCGCTCGGGACCACGACCCGCCGGGCGCGGCGGGCGTTCCTGCGCTCGAGCCGGGAGAGAAACTTGAGGTGTGCGCGCGGCCAGCCCGACTCGAAGGTCATCTCCTCGGCGGCGATCCCCTGCAGGCACACCGCGTAGGCCCGCCCCGGCGGGGGCGAGTAGAGAAACCCGTCGATGTCGAAGCCGACCACCAGATCGAAGGCGTCCGCGGAGAGCCGGGAGGGGACCTCGAGGTTGTAGAGGAGCCGCCGGAGGGTGAGCCCCGGCGCGGGCAGCCGGGGCGCGAGGAGCGCGACGCGGTGGCCCAGCGCCGAGAGCCCCCGCGCGAGCCCCGCGACCCCGACGGCGGTGCCGCTCCCCCGGGCCGGATCGAGGGGCCAGGAGTTCAGGAAGGCGATCCGCAGGCCCTGTGCCATGCCGGCGAGGCGGCCGGGCCGCCCGCCCTAGAGCGCCCGGTCCGATTTGGCCGCGAAGACGAAATCGCTCTCGGTCAGGCCGTCGATCTTGTGGGTCCAGATGGTGAGCCTGACCTTCCCCCAGGCCAGATGGATGTCCGGGTGGTGGCCCTGCCGCTCGGCCAGCTCGCACACCCGGTTCGTGAAGTCGAGCGCCTCGCGGAAGTCGGGGAACTTGTACTCCTTCTCCAGGTGGTGCTCCTTCACCACCTGCCAGCCGCCCCCCAGCTGGCCCTGGAGCCTCTTCAACTCATCCCCCTTCAAGGGAGGCACCCCGCCCTTGCAGGGGACGCACTCCTTCGCGGCCAGTTCGCTCATGGGAACGATCCTCCTCTCCAAGACGTCCGGGAGAATTTTGCGGAATCGCCGCCTCCCAGGCAAGGGGCCGATTTCCAAGAGAGCCTGAAAAGTTTCCTCCATCACAAAATGGCACCGGTTCCCGCGATTCATCGGGATCTTTGGGCGAGTTTCTGGAGGGGTTCCCCCACTCCCCCGGAAGCCTCCCGGCGGCTCCAAACCGGGTTGGGTCTATGGTAGCATGGGTTGTCCCACCCAGGAGGCGAGGCATGAAGACCGTGAAAGATGAAATTCGGCGCATCCTGGATCGCCTGCCGGATGACGCCTCCTTCGAGGACATCCAGTACCACAT
>CAYMWZ010000220.1:0-5461 GCA_964394385.1 uncultured Nitrospinaceae bacterium
CACGAACCTCTCGGTGGCGCGATTGGTCATCTCGACGCCCACCTTCGCCTTGTTCACGACGGCCGCCATGGCACCCGCCAGCCGGAAGGCGCCGGCGCCCGGCCCCGCTCCGACGATGGTCACGCGCTCATCCGCCCAAGCGAGGCTCCCGAGGACGAACCATACCGCAGCGAATCCCGCACCTACGGCAAACGCTCTTCTTCTCATGCCGCTCATTTCCTCTCCTCCCGATTAACGCCCGCTGAAAAAACGGCCTCCCCGGATGGAGGCCGGCCCCTCTTCTTCCCAGCACGGAGGCGGTTGGAAGTAAAATGTTAAAAAAGCTACGGAGGAAAGTCAAGCAATACCGATCCGACTTTCCCAGGCAGGGGAGAGAAGGGACTCTCCGAAATGCCCTCTTCAGCCTCTCGAGAGATCCGCCCGCGCCGAATCGAGGGAGGCGGCCACCGCGGGGGCCTCCAGGGGACGGGAGCGCTGCATCAGGAGGGAGAGCCCCAAGAGGGCGAAGCCCACCAGGTTGTACCAAACGCCGTACCAGAAAAACCCCACGGCCGCGCCCGAGAGAAACGCGTAGTCGATGAGCTTCAGGCGCCGGAGCATATAACCCTCAAAGAGGGCCGAGGTGCACACGAAGCCAAACGCAGCGCCCACCCAGACGGTGATCACGTCGGTCCAGGGGCCGTCCATCAGGATGGGCGTGTAGGCCATGAGCACCGGAATGACATAGAGCGGCTTGGCGAGCTTCAAGGAGATGAACCCCGTCCGCATGGGATCGCACTGGGCAACGCCTGCCGCGACGAAGGCGCCCAGGGCGAAGGGGGGCGTGAGGGCCGCGTCCTGGCTCAGCCAAAAGATGATCATGTGGGCGGTGAACATCGAGAGGCCCAGATCCTGGAGGGCGGGGCCGGCCAGGATGGCGATGAGGATGTAGGAGGCTGTGATGGTCATCCCCATCCCCAGGATGTAGCTGGCGAGCGCGACCAGGACGATGGCCAGGAAGAGATAGCCGCTCGAGTAGGAGAGGATGAGGGCCGTCATCTTCTGGGAGAGGTCCGGGTGGGTCACCCCCGTGAGGACGAGTCCCATCACCCCCGCCGTCGCGCCGATGACGAGGGAGTTTACCGATCCTTTGACGAACGCATCGGCGATGAGCTTGAGGATTTCCCTCGCTTCCTCCCGGCTGTAGGCGATGATGGCGGCGACCGCCACGTAGAGGAAGATCGGGAAACCGCCGTAGAGGAGGCTCGCCGCGAACACGAAGGCCTCCAGGCCAAGCAGGGTCCAGCACCGGCGCTTGATTGTGTAGCACACGATGGCGGAGGCCAGCGACCAGAAGGCGGCGAAGAAAGGAGAGAACTGGAAAATCAGGAGAACGATAAGAATCAAGATGGGGAAAAGCAGCAGGCCGTCGCGGCAGAGGACGGCCACGAAGTCGGGCAGCTCCTCCTTGGAAAGACCGCGCAAGTCGCGTTTGCTGGCACGGTAGTGCACCGCCATGAACACGGAAAGATAGTAAAGAAGGGCGGGAACAAGGCTCACCAAGGCCACCTGCCAATAGGGCGTCTCGGTGATGGCGGCGAGGAGGAAGGCCGCCGACCCCATGACGGGCGGCATGAGGTGGCCTCCGATGCTCGCCACCGCCTCCACCGCCGCCGCGTAGGTGGGTCGGTAGCCCGCCCGCTTCATGAGGGGGATGGTGAAGGTGCCCGTGATGACGATGTTCGCCGCGCCGCTCCCCACGACGGAGCCCACGAGGCCGCTCGAGACGACCGCCGCCTTCGCCGAGCCCCCCTTGAAGCGGCCGACCAGCGCAAAGGCAAGATCCACGAAGACGTCGCCCACGCGCGTGGCCTGGAGCAGGGCGCCGAACACGATGAAGAGGAAGACCACCTCCGCGTACACCCGAGTGATGATCCCGTAGATGCCGGATTGGCTGTAAAGGTAGCTCATGATGTAGCCGAACTCGGCGCCCTTGTGGGAGAGCAGCCCCGGGAAGACGGGCCCCGCCCAGTCGTAGAAGAGGAACACCACGGCGACCAGGGGCAGGACGAGCCCCAGGACGCGGCGGCAGCTCTCCCAGACGAGGACGGCCGCGATCAGGCCGAAGACGACGTCGTTCCACTCGACGAGCCCCGCCCGCTCTCCCCGGTCATGGTAGAAGTAGATGAACTCGCAAAGGATGGCGAACGACAGGAGGCAGAAGAGAAGATCCAGCTTCGAGGGCCTGTCCCTGGGGGAGCGCTCTCCCGCCGGGTAGAGGAGGAAGACAAGGACGCTGGTGAAGAAGATGAAGAGGGGAAGCGAATGCTGCTCGCTGTAGTAAGGCAAAAAGGGAAACTCGATGGTGAACGGGCTCCAGGACCTGGGCCCGATGGTGGTGATGCTGCCGTTGACCGCCCCGTAGATGAAGAAGATGGCAAAGAGGAAGCCGAGGACCCGGACGGCCCAGAGGTAGCCCCCGGTCAACTTGCGGGTCTCCGAGAGCCCCATCCCGAGAAGCCGGCCTACCTGGTTTACGAAGCCAGTGGCGTTCAACGGCCCCCCTCCCCCGAGGCTGGGCGCCGCCGGCCCGGAGGGACTTCACCCCCCGGGCCGGCGCTCCCCGCTAGTTGGCGATGTTGGCCGGGACCTTGTGCCCCTGCTCCCTCCAGAATCTCGCCGCCCCCGGGTGGATCTTCAATCCGATGGCGGACATCTGCTCAAGGGCGGGAGCGATGCGGAAGCCAGTGGCCCAGCCCTTGTGGACCTTGGGCAGGAAGTCGCGCCCCTTCTTCGAGTAGTTGAGGCGGGTGACCTCGTAGACTACGTCCGCCGGGACGTCGGCGTTCGCGATGGTCCAAGCGACGTAGCCTATGGTGGGCACGTCCTTCTCGACGCCGTCATAAGAGCCCGCCGGGATGCTGATCTTGAAGAAGGCGGGGCTGGCCTTCAGCAAGCCGTCGAGCACCTTGCCCTCCAGGGGAAGGAGATTGATCGGGGCGGCCGTGGCCGCCTTGAGGATCGAAGGCGCGGGCAAGGGGTTCGGGATCGTGAAGGCGTCCAGCCGGCCGTCCTTTATCGCGTCGGCGGCGACGTTCCAGTTCAGGTATTGCCGCATCGTCTTGATGCCGGCCGCCTTTTCCATGAGGTCCGTCATGAAATGCGTCATGCTGCCCTGCTCGGCGAAGCTCACCCGCTTTCCGTTGAGCTGGCCGATCGAGGTGATCCCTGAGGCCTTGTAGGTCGCGACGTGGAACATCGTCACCGTGGCGGGGCCCACGCCGCGGAGCTTGACGTGCTTTTTCTTGAACGGCTTCTGGCCGTCCTGGGCCCGCAGGATAAGGGTAGCAACGCCCAAGCCGAACTCGGCCTTGCCCGCCTCGATCAGGCGGATGTCCTCCACCGCCCCGCGCGTCGTGATGTTCGACATCTCAACCGTCTTCGACTCCTGCGAGACGAGCGCCGCGAGGCCCCCCCAGATGACGTAGGCGGCGGCGCCGGGCCCCGCACCCGCGACCGAAACTTTTACCCGTTGAGCCGCCCACGCCCCGCCGGCCGTGAGGCACGAAGCGGTGATCAAGGCGGCTGCCGCGATGAGGGCTCTTCGCATTGTTTTCTCCTCCATGCTTTAGGGAACCAAGGTAGATCAACAAATTACCGTTCGACTTTCTTCCCTTCAGGGGCGTCGGGGTGTCCCGGCCTCAGCCGTGCGCCACCTCCTTCCGGGGCACCCCCCCATCTTCTTCCTCGAACACGGTGATGTCGCAATAGACCTCGATGTAATTCCCGTCCGGATCGCAGAAATAAAAGGCCCGGTTACCGCTCCCCCCCAAGAAGCCATCCCCCTCGGGGCCGTGCACCAAGGGGCCGTGGGCGATCTTCACCCCGCACTCCTGGACATGCTCGAGCGCCTGGAGCCACTGCCGGCGGCTCGGGACCTCGAAGGCGATGTGCTGGAAGCCCACCTTGCGCTCCTCCAGGGAGTTTTGGGTGTCGGGGTAGAGGCCCGGGGCCTCGGCGGGAGCCTGGAAGAAGACCACCTCGTGGTGCGTCCGGTCGCAGCGGAGAAAGACACACGAACCCCCCGGCACCCGCGCCCCCGGCCCCCAGCGGCTCGTCACCCGGAAGCCCAGGACGCGGATGTAGAAATCCTGCATCCGGTCCAGATCCCGCGTCCAGAAACCCACATGCCCGATTTTGCGGATCTGGAACATCGATCCTCTTTCTGCCTCAGCCAAGGCGAACCGGGAGGCTCAGGCCGCCGAAAAGGCTCGAGCGAAACAAAAATACGAATTAGATCAAGATCATAGTCAAGCGAGGGAGAACCGTCAAGGAACGGAATTTTGGGAGGAGAGCGCTCGGGGGAGGCGGATCTTAGCCCCCCGCCGGCTCGGCGATCTCGGCCCGCCATCCCAGCTCGGCCTCGCACCAGCGGGCGGCCGCGAGGAGGCCCGCCTCCCCGAAGCGGGAGGCCCCGAGCTGGATCCCGATCGGGAGGTTCCCCTCCCCCCTCCCCAGCGGGAGGGTGATGGCGGGCAGGCCGGCCTGCGTGAGGGGCTCGTTGAACAAGGCGTTTCCGGTCGAGTGCTCCGCCACGGGCGGGGCTTCGACCATCGAGGGAAAAACGACCAGCTCATGGCGCGCGAGCAGCCGGTCCATCTCCCGCGCGAAGCGGACGCGCAGACGCTGGGCCTGAACATAGTGGACGGCCGGGACCATGAGCCCAGTGAGGATGTTGTGCCGGACCTGAGGGCCGTAGGCTTCGGAGTTTTCCAAAAACGTCCGGTCGTGGTAGGCCGCCGCCTCAACCCGCATGACGATGCGGTGGGCGGCGTGGAGCTGGTCGAAATCCGCCGGAAGCCTGCCCTCCTCCACCGCGACCCCCGCTTCCCTGAGGCGGGCCACCGCGCGCGCGGTAAAAGCGGCCACCTCCTGGCTCGCGCGGGGGAGAAAATCCTCCCTGAGGAAGCACACCCGCCCCGGCCGGCGCGGCGCCGAGACGACCGCGTAGTCGGGGACGGGAACCGCAGGCGCCGCCTCGTCCCGCCCGTCCGGGCCCGCGAGGGCGGTGAGAAGGCGTGCGGCGTCCTCGGCCGCCCGGGCGATCAGCCCGACATGATCGAGCGACCAGGAGACCGTCACCATTCCCGTCCGGGGGATGCGGCCGTAGGTGGGCTTCAGGCCCACCACCCCGCAGAACGCCGCGGGGCGGAGGGTGGACCCTCCCGTCTGGCTGCCCAGCGCGGCGGGCACCATGCCGGCCGCAACCGCGGCCGCCGAGCCGCTACTGGAACCCCCGGGGCTGCGGGCGAGGTTCCATGGATTGCGGGTCACGGAGGGATCCGAGGTGGCGAACTCGGTGGTCACCGCCTTGCCAAGGAGGATGGCGCCCGCCTCCCGCAGGCTGGCCACGGCCGACGCGTCCTCCCCGGGCACATAGCCGGCGCAGAGGGGGGAGCCCGCCTCCCGGGGCATGCCCCGG
>CAYMWZ010000221.1:0-5450 GCA_964394385.1 uncultured Nitrospinaceae bacterium
GAGCGCATGTCTTTCTCCAGCAGCTCCATGAGCGCCTTGGCGACGGGGCCGGGCCTACCGTCGCCGATCTTCTGGCCGTCCCACTCGACGACGGGCGCGACCTGGATCGAGCTTCCGATGAGCATCATCTCGGCGGCGCCTCGCCCCTCCTCCGCCGTCACGTCGCACACGCGGACCTCCTTGATCAGCTTCCGCCCGACCAGGGCGGAGGCCAGCTCGAGAAGCCTGAGCGAGGTGCACCCGGAGAGGATGTTGTCGAAGCGCGGGTGCTTGAGGACGCCCTCCCGCGTCACGAAGGCGACGTTCATGTTGGAGGCCTCGCCCACGTGGCCGTCGGCGTCGACGAAGATTCCGTTGTCCAGGCCCTTCTCCTTCGCCTCCATCTGCATCAGGACGTTCGGCAGGTAGTTGGTGCTCTTCGTCTTGGCGTAGAGGGGGGGCTTGATCGGGTAGCTCGTCGTCATGACCCGCATCCCCTCGGTGTAGAAGGACTCGGGGTAGGTGAGGCCGGCGAAGATCATGACGAAGAACCCAGGCTCCGCCCCCTTCGCGGGGGAGAGCTCGAAGCTCCCCAGCCCCGAGGAGAGCCAGTAGCGGATGGAGCCCTCGCGCGCCCCCGAGATGGCCGCCGTCTCGATGATGACGCGGCGCATCTCCTCCCGGCCGAGGGGGAGCTTGAGCCTCGAGGCCTCCGCCGAGCGGAGGAAGCGGTCGAGGTGGGCGTCGAGGTCGTAGATCTTCCCCTCGACGATGGCGGCGGTGTCGAAGATGCCGTGGCCGCGGTGAACCATGTGGTCGTCGAAGGGGATGACCATGAGGGCCGGGTCGGTGATCACCCCGCCGAGCTGGCTGGAGTAGAAGGCCCAGTACTTGACCTCTTGCTGGCTCCGCAGGGCCTGGAGGCGCCGGAGGACGCCGTCGGCCTGAATGACGGAGAGCGTCTTCGCCTCGGGCATGGGGACCTCTCCTCTGGGGTGGGGATGGGGGCCGCCACCCGGGATGAAGCGAGCCGGTTCGCAAGAACGCCCCTATCATGCCGCCCCCGGGCCGGCTCCGGCAAGCGGGGCGGAGGGGAGGGGGCGGCGCCCCTTTCCTCCGGGGGGGGCGCGGTGGTAGGGATGGTCCGGGGAGGCCGCCCGCGCGAGCGGCGGGGGGTCTCCGCCGGAGGGCCAATTTTCGTGCCGGATGAAAATCTCCTCACCGAAGAGCAGATCATGGTGCGCCGCATGGCGCGCGATTTTTGCCGCAAGGAGGTGCTCCCCCGCGCCGCCGAGACCGACCGGGGCCGCTTTCCCGAGGAGGTCGTCCGCGCCATGGGGGGGGTCGGCCTGATGGGGATCTCGGTCCCCCCGGCCTACGGGGGAGGCGGGGTGGACGCCGTCTCGGCCGCCCTGGCGATGGAGGAGATCTCGGCCGCCTGCCCCTCGACGAGCGTCATCTTCGCGGCGCACAACTCTCTCGTCTGCGAGCCGGTCTTCCGCTTTGGGAGCGAGAGCCAGAAGGAGGAGTTCCTCCGGCCCCTGGCCTCGGGGGAGAAGCTCGGCTGCTTCGCCCTGACCGAGCCCGCCGCGGGCTCGGACGCGGCGGCGCTCTCCACCTCGGCCACCCGCGAGGGGGACCGCTGGCGCGTCCAGGGGGTCAAGCGGTTCATCTCGAACGCCAAGGAGGCGGGCTTGTGCTTGCTCTTCGCCGTGACGGACAGGTCGGGCCGCCACAAGGGCATCAGCGCCTTCCTCGCCGAGACGCGCTCGCCCGGCTTCGAGGTGGCGAAGCTGGAGGAGAAGATGGGCATCGGGGGCAGCTCCCTGGGGGAGCTGCGCTTCGAGGGCCTGGAGGTCCCGGCGGATAACCTCCTCGGCGAGGAGGGGCGCGGCTTCGAGATCGCGATGCAGACCCTGGACGCCGGCCGGATCCAGGTGGCGGCGCAGGGGGTGGGCTTCGCGCGGGCGTGCCTGGAGGCCGCGGTCGAGTTCGCGCGCGAGCGCGAGACCTTCGGGGTCCCCATCCACCGCCACCAGCCCGTCCAGTGGATGCTGGCCGACATGGCGACCGCCGTGGAGGCCTCGCGCCTCCTCTACCTCAAGGCGGCGCGCCTGAGGGAGAAGGGCGCGACCTTCACGGCCGAGGCGGCCGTGGCCAAGGTGTTCGCCACCGACGCCGCGCAAAGGGCCGCGGATGAGGCCCTCCAGATCCACGGCGGGAGCGGCTACATCAAGGACTATCCCGTGGAGCGCTTCTACCGCGCGGCCAAGGTGACCCAGATCTACGAAGGCACGAACGAGATCCTCAGGCAGCTCGTGGCGAAGCACCTCCTGCAATAGAGGCGTTCGCCGGGCGGGGGCCCTATTCCTCCAGGGCCTCGGCCACGAGCTCGGCGATGTCGGCCGCCCGGATCTGCCTGTCCGGGTCGAGGGCCTTCAGGGCGTCGTCGAACATCTGCATGCAGAAGGGGCAGGAGACCGCGGCCGTCCGGGCGCCCGAGGCCTTCACGTCCTCGAGGCGCATGTGGTTGATGCGCCGCTTGGGGTTGTCGTCCATCCAGGCGTAGCCTCCGCCCGCGCCGCAGCAGAGGGAGCGGTCCCGGGCGCGGCGCAGCTCCTGGAACCCTCCCTCCTTCGATATCTGGTGGAGCACCTCGCGCGGGGCGTCGTAGACGCCGTTGTGGCGGCCGAGGTAGCAGGGGTCGTGGTACGTGAGGGAGTCGAAGGCCCGCTTGACCCGCAGGCGACCGCTCCGGATGAGCTCGCCGATGAGCTGGGTGTGGTGGATGACCTCGTAGCGGCCGCCGAAGTCGGGGTATTCGTTCTTGTAGGTGTTGAAGCAGTGGGGGCAGGTCGTGATGATCTTCTTGACGCCGTAGGCGCCGAGGGTGGCGATGTTCTTCTTGGCGCACAGCTGGAAGGTGAACTCCCCGCCCGCCCGCCGCGCGGGGTCGCCCGTGCAGACCTCCTCGGGGCCCAAGACGGCGAAGTCCACGCCCCCGGCCTTTAAGATCTTCACCATGGCGCGCGTGACCTCGATGTTGCGGTCGATCATCGAGCCCGTGCAGCCGACCCAGAAGAGGTACTCGGCCCGCTCCCCCTTGCCCAGCACCTTGACGCCCAGGCCCTCGTACCACTCCTCGCGGTTGTGCGGCGCGCCCACCCAGGGGTGGTGCCTGTCCTCCAGGGATTTGAGGAACTGCCGGGCGTCCTCGCTCGTCTTGGACTCCATCATCACCAGGTAGCGCCGCATATCGACCATCTTGGGGATGTGCTCGATGTAGACGGGGCACTCCTGCTGGCAGGCGCCGCAGGTTCGGCACCCCCAAAGCTCCTCCTCGAGGACGGCGGGGAGGGGGGCTCCCGGGGCGGGCTCGCCGAAGAGGGGCACCGGGGCCGGCGCCTCGCCTTCGGTCTTCTCGTCCGGGGAGGGGGCTTTTTTGCGCGCGGCGCCTGCGGCCGAGAGGTGGGCCTTCATGTCCTGGATCAGCTTCCGGGGGCTCAAGGGGACGCCGCTCAGGTATGCGGGGCAGACATCCTGGCACCTGCCGCAGTTGGTGCAGGCGTCGAGGTCCAACAGGCCCTTCCAGGTGTACTGCTCGATGCGGCTCACCCCGAGCGTCTCGATGGCGTCGGGCCGGGTCTCCATCGCCGCCTCGATGTCGATGAAGGCGAGCTTGCCGCTCGGGGAGAGGTTCCGGAAGAAGATGTTCAGCAGCCCGTACCAGATGTGGTTGAACTTCCCATATCCCAGGTAGCCGATCAAGACGAAGGCCGTGACGGCGTGGAACCACCAGCTGATGCGGTGGAGGCCGCGGAGGCTCCCGGGGCCCAAGTCCTGGAGGAGGAGCGCGACCGCGTAGCCGCCCGGGGACCAGGGGGCCCAGGAGGGGTTTTGGCGGAGTTCGGTGGCGGCGATGCGAAGGCCTTCGACGAGGAATCCCTGGACGAAGACCAGGAGCAGCAGCCAGAGCGCCACGTGGTCGTCCAGCACGCTCGTAATGCGCGGCGGCCGGACGACCAGGCGCCGCCAAAGGGCCATCCCGATCCCCACGATGCCGACGATGCCGGCGAGGTCGGCCAGCAGGGAGTACCAGAGATAGAACGTGCCCTTCAAGAAGTGGACGCCCGTCCACTCCTGCACCGCGATCAGGGAGGTCGCCACCAGGGCGCCGAAGAAGCCGTAGAAGATGAACAGGTGCATGAGGCCTGGGTAGCTCTCGCGGAGCATGCGCTTGTGGCCAAAGACTTCGGCGACGAGGCCCCACAGGCGCTCGGGGATGCGGTCGAAGCGCGCCTCTCCGCCACCCAGCCGCCACAGCTGCACCCGCTGCCAGATGCCCCAGCCCATGGCGCCCACCGCTATGACGGCGAGGAGGTAGATGAGCTCGCCGAAGGCGATGTTCCAGTAGATCTCGCGCGTGGGTTCCATCGGCGGGCTCCTTCGCTCGCGGGGGGTTCCCCAGGGTTCGCGGGCCGGTGCGCGGGTCCACCGGCCACCCTACCAAGGCGCTCCCCGGGCGGCAACGCGGGGAGGGGGGGCCGGCGGGGGGGCCGAGTGTGCTGGGGGTACCAAGTGGCGGGCGGGAGGTTTCAGGATTCGGAGGCCGCGTTTTGTGCTATGCTGGCGGCGTCCAAATGGCTCTGGCAGATGCTGGTTTCCGGTCGGGTCGAACACCCCGTGGCGGGTGGACTCCCGCCGAAAGGAGGGACCCATGAGCAGCCATCTCTTGGGCAGAAGCCTCGTCCTGGGCGCGGCGGGCGGTCTCGTCTTGTCGTTGGCCGTCTCGCTGGCTGTGGCCCCGGCGAGGGCGCAGGAGTTCAGCTTCGCTGGCAAACAGATCGAGATCGTCGTGCCCTTCGCCCCGGGCGGGGCTACGGAGGTCGCCGCGCGCTTCCTGGCGCCGTTCCTGGAGAAGCACCTGGCCGGCAGGCCGCGCGTCAACGTCGTCACGCGCCCCGGCGGGGCGTCCATTCTGGGCGCGAACTGGGTCGAGCAGAACGCCAAGCCCGACGGCCTGATCTTCCTCTTCACCACCTCCTCGACCTCGCATCCGTTCCTCTTGGGCCAGAAGGGGGTGGCGTATAACCTTCTCAACAAGCGGATCGGCTTCAGCCAATCGTTCGGGCCCGTGGTCTACGTCTCGCCCGCCGCGGGGGTCAAGGAGCCCAAGGACCTGCTCAAGCCCGCCAAGCCGCTCGCCTATGGCGGCATCGGCGCGGCGGCGAGCGACCTGCCGGTCATTTTGTCCTTCGAGGTGCTGAAGCTCAAGCCGAAGGTGGCGCTCGGCTTCACCGGGCGTGGCCCGATCCGCATCGCCTTTGAGCGCGGCGATACCAATTTCGACTTCCAGTTTACGCCGGTCTACCTGACCCAGGTCGTGCCGGCCGTCCAGGCGGGCAAAGCCCTCCCGCTCTACACCGGCGGCTCCGCCGACGAGAAGGGGAACTTCACCAAGCGCGACCTGG
>CAYMWZ010000222.1:0-5423 GCA_964394385.1 uncultured Nitrospinaceae bacterium
AAGATCCTCCCCACAATCCCATGCTACCACAAGCGCCCCCCGCCGCCGCAACCCCGGGTAGTGTCCCAATTTGGAATGGGGTTCGCCTTGTTATCCTGAGCGAAGCGAAGGATCTGCTCAAAAGCGGATTCTTCGCGCCTTCATTTCGGGTCCCCAGGCGACAAGTCGCCTGGGCGGCGGCGCTCAGAATGGCAGGGAAATGCAGGCAAATCGGGACGCCACCCAACCCCGGCGGGGGGGGGCGAGGGGAGGAGGGCGCCTTATCTCGCGGAGAACTTCTTCAGGAGCTGCTCCGCCTCTTTGAACTTGGGCTCCAGGACCAGCGCCCGGCGAAGGGCGCCGACGGCCTGCTGCATGTCGTTGTTCTCGGCCATGGCGAGCGCCATGTTGTAGTAGATGACGGGGTCGCTGGGCGCCACGACGAGCGCCTTGCGGTAGTTCTCGACGGCCTCCTTGAACTTCTTCTGCCGGCGGAAGGCGATGCCCAGGCGGTTGAAGTAGTGGACGTTCTCGGGGTCGGCCTCCAGGGCGAAGGCGTACTCGGACTCGGCCAGGTCGGCGCGCCCGGCGGTGAGGAAGAACTCGGCGGCGGCCGCGTTGCGCGCCGCCGCGCTCGGCTCGTCGGCGAGGGCCTTGTGGAGGGAGATCCGGGCCTGGTCCGCGTCCCCCCTCTCGAGGAGGGTCCGGCTGACCCGGAACTGACGGTCCCGGTTGCGGGGGCTGATCTTCACGGCCTGCTCGAGGAGCGCGAAGGCCTCCTCGCTCTTCCCCTCCTTCTCGAGGATGGTGGCCAGTCCGTCGAGGGCCTTCGCGCACTCCTCATCCACGCTGGTCGCCTTTTGATAGGCGACCTTGGCCTTCTCCTCCCGGCCCATCTCCTGATAAAGCTCCCCCGACTTGACCCAGACGCGGCTGGCTTCGGGCTTTTTCTGCTGGGCGGTCTCCAGCTCGGCCTCGGCCTCATCGTATGCGCCGATGTCGGTGAAGGCGGCCGCCCGGGCCAGGCAGACGTTGGACTCGAGGAACTCCGCCTTCGTCTTGAGGATGGTTTTGACTTTGGTCTCGATCTCCTGCTGGTTGAGGGGCTTGAGGAGGTGGCCGTCCACCTCCCACTCGCTCGCTTCGGCGACCTCCTCCGGGCCCATTTGGTCTGTGCGGCTCATCAGGATGAAGGGGATGTTCATGATGACGGGGTTCTGGCGGACCAGGCGCAAGAGCTGAATTCCCTTGATCTCCGGGGAGCTCCAATCGCACAGGACGAAATCGACGGGATTTTTGGTGAGGACCTCCTTGGCCTCCTCATCGGTGGCGGCGTAGTGGACGGCCGCGGCCCCCAATCCTTTGAGCATCCCCGCGATCGTCCGGCGGAGGTCGCTTTGGCCCTCCACGACGAGGAAGCGGAGGTTCTGGGCGGTGGCGTTCATCTCGGAGTTCCCTCGGGGCGTCCGGGCTTGGCCCTCTCCGCGGCGACCAGGGGCCGCGGCTCATCTCGAGCGGGGGTGCTGCGGTCGGCGCGTTTCACCCAAGATACAAGAAGTTCCTTAAACTGAGGCTTCTTGTATTTTCAACTCTCCCCCTCCTGCCTCCGCGCCGCCGATAATTTCAATCTGATACGGCGGGGCGATAACCCCTAATTTTACTGATATTTATTCAAAATTGCTACATTTTTTATGAAGTTTTCCCTCCGCGGCGCTTCATTTTTCGCCCTCGGCGGGGAGGGCGAAAGGGGGGGTTGCCGCCGGGGGGGAGGCGTGCTAGCGTGCCCCCGCTCTGCCGGCCCGATGGCGGGGCGAGGTCTCGCTGTCCCCATCCTGCGCATCCGAACCGCCCCAAGCCGCGAGGAGGCCCATTCCGCCATGCCGATCGAGCGCGCCGGGCGCCTGAGGCGGCTTCCGCCCTATCTTTTCGCCCAGATCGACCGCATGAAGCAGGAGGCGGCCCAGGCGGGGATGGACATCATCAGCCTCGGGATCGGGGATCCCGACCTCCCCACCCCGGGCCACATCATCGAGGCGCTCGCCGCCGCCGCGCGGCGTCCCGAGAACCACCAGTATCCCTCCTACGAGGGGCTCCTCAGCTTCCGGAAGGCTTGCGCGGAGTGGTACGGCAGGCGCTTCGCTGTGGCGCTCGACCCGCGGACGGAGGTGCTCTCCCTCATCGGGTCCAAGGAGGGCATCGCCCACATCTCGCTCGCCTTCACCGAGCCCGGCGACTATGCGCTCATCCCCGACCCGGGCTATCCCGTCTACGAGATCGGGACCTACTTCGCCGACGGGCAGGCCCATTTCATGCCCCTGCGGGAGGAGCGCGGCTTTCTCCCCGACCTCGCGGCCGTGCCCTCCGACGTGGCCCGCCGGGCGAAGCTCATGTTCATCAACTACCCCAACAACCCCACCGCCGCCTGCGCTGGGGTGGACTTCTACGACGAGGTGGTCGAGTTCGCCCGCGGCCACGGCCTCATCGTATGCAGCGACAACGCCTACTCGGAGATGGCCTTCGACGGCTACCGGCCCCCGAGCTTCTTGAACGCCGAGGGCGCCAAGGCGGTTGGGGTCGAGTTCCACTCCTGCTCGAAGACCTACAACATGACGGGCTGGCGCATCGGCTTCGCCGTGGGAAATCCCGACGTCCTGGCGGGCCTGGGGGCCATCAAGACGAACGTCGACTCGGGCGTCTTCCAGGCCGTGCAGGAGGCGGCCGTCCGCGCTCTGGGGGCGGACCAGGCCTGCGTGGATCACATGCGGGGTACCTACGCGCGCCGCCGGGACGTCATGATGGAGGGCCTGGCCCGGCTGGGCCTCCGGGCGGCCAGGCCCAAGGCCACCTTCTACCTGTGGGTGCGCTGCCCGGAGGGCTACACCTCGACCGAGTTCACGGCGCACGTGCTGAAGCACTGCGGGGTCGTGACCACCCCCGGCGTGGGCTTTGGCCCCTCGGGGGAGGGCTACGTGCGCATGGCCCTCACCGTGCCCGAGGAGCGCCTCCGCGAGGCGATCGCGCGCATGGAGAAGGTGGGTTTTTGATCGAAGAGGCCGCCGCCTTCGTCTCCCTGGGGGCGAACCTGGGGGAGCCCGCCCGCCAACTGCGCGAGGCGGCGCGCCGCCTCGCGCGGGCGGCGGGCCTGCGCTTGGCCTGCGCCTCCTCCATGTACCGCGCCGAGCCGGTGGGCCCCGTCCCCCAGCCGCCCTTCCTGAACGCCGTGGTCGAGCTGAGGAGCGGCCTCCCCCCCCGGGGGATCCTGGATGCCCTCCTGGGCGTCGAGCGGGCCATGGGCAGGGAGCGCACCCTCCCCGGGGGGCCGCGCCTCATCGACCTGGACCTCCTCCTCTTTGGCGACGCCATCGTCGACGCCCCCGGCCTCAAGGTGCCCCACCCCCGCATGCACGAGCGGCGCTTCGTCCTCGCTCCCCTGGCCGAGATCGCCCCGGGGGCGCTCCACCCGGCCCTCGGCCGGACGGCGGCGGACCTCCTGGCCGCCCTGGGCGAGGGGGGGCCTTGGGTGGAGCGGCTCGATGAGCGCTGGGAGGAGGCCGCGCCCGCCCCCCGCTGAGGCCCTCCGGGGCTCGCCTTGTTTTGGCCCCCAAGTCTCTGAGATGATGCGCCATCGCCGCCCGGCCCTCCGTCCGCCGGGGGAACCCCCAGCGGCCTCATCGCGAACCGCGACATGCGCCTCATCGACTCCCCGGCCCAGATGCAAGAGTCGGCGGACGCCCTCCGGGGCGAGCGCCCCCCCCTCGGCCTGGTCCCCACCATGGGGGCGCTCCACGGAGGCCACCTCTCCCTCATCCGCCGGGCCGGGGCGGAGTGCGGGGCCGTGGTGGTGAGCATCTTTGTGAATCCCGCCCAATTCGCCCCCGGGGAGGATTTCGAGGCCTACCCCCGCCCCATCGAGGCCGACCTGGACCTTTGCCGCCAGGAGGGGGTGGCGGCCGTCTACGCGCCGGGGCCCCCGGCCATGTACCCTCCGGGGTTCGACACCTGGGTGGAGGTCCCCTCCCTCCAGGGGGGACTCTGCGGCCCCCACCGCCCCGGCCACTTCCGGGGGGTGGCCACCGTCGTCCTCAAGCTCTTCGCCGCCTGCCGGCCCCACCGCGCCTACTTCGGCGAGAAGGATTATCAGCAGCTCGTCCTCGTCCGCCGGATGGCCGAAGACCTCGGCCTGGGGGTCGAGATCGTCCCGTGCCCCACCGTGCGCGAGCCGGACGGCCTCGCGATGAGCAGCCGCAACGCCTACCTCCGGGAAGAGGAGCGCCGGCGCGCCCTGGCCCTGAGCCGGGGCCTGAGGCGGGCCGAGGCCCTTCTCGCCTCGGGGCAGAGGGAGGCGGCCGCCCTGGTCGCCGCCGCGCGCGAGGAGCTCGACCGGGCGGGCGCCCGGGTCGACTACGTCGAGGTGGTCCACCCCGAGACCCTCGCCCCCCTCGGCCGCGTGGAGGGCCCGGCGCGAATGGCGGTGGCCGCCCGGGTGGGCGCGACGCGCCTCATCGACAACATCTTGCTGAGCCCCCGGCCATGACCCTCCTCCGGCCGGCGCGCCTGCGCGGAGGGCTCGCGGTGGCGGTGGCCTTAGCCCTTCTCCTCTTCGCCCCCCCCGCCCGCGCCCAGGCGCGCGAGACCCCCCAGGAGATCCTCTCCTTCGGCCTGAACGCCTTCCGGGACGGCCTGTACGAGCCGGCCGCGGAGGCCCTCGCGCGCTATATCGAGCTCCGCCGGGAGGGCCAGGAGGCGGCCGCGGCGAGATATTTTTTGGCCGAGGCCCTGCGGAGGGGCGGGAAGTCCCCGGAGGCCGCCGCGGCCTATCGCGACTTCCTCGCGCGGCACAAAGGGGACGAGCGGGCCGATGAGGCGCGCTTCCGCCTCGGGGAGCTTCTGGAGAAGGCGGGCGACCGCGCCGGCGCCGCGCGGGCCTACGGCTCCGTGGAGGGCTCCCTCCGGGCCGAGGCCCTCCACCGCATCGCCGCCCTCCACCTGGCGGCGCGGGAGTGGATGGGGGCCGCCGAGGCGCTCGAGGCGTTCTTGCGGCTCGCCCCGAACGACCCCCGCCGGGAGGCGGCCCTCTACGAGCGGGCGGCCTCGCTCGACCGCCTCTCGCGCTTTCCGGAGGCCGAGGCCGCCTACCAGGAGGCGCTCGGCCGCTTCCCCGACAGCCCCCGCGGCCTCGCGGCCCGGCGCCGGCTCGGCCTCATCCAGCTGGAGCGGGGCCGGTTCGCGGCGGCCGAGGCCTCCTTCTCCGTCCTCCTCATGCGCGCGCCGGCGGAGGGGAGGCGGCCCGAGGTGCGCCTGGGCCTCGCCTCGAGCCTTTTCGGCCAGGGCAGGTACGAGCGGGCGGCCGCCGCCTTCGAGGGCGCGCTCTCGCTCGCCCTCTCGGAGGAGGAGCGCCGCGCCGCCGAGCGCGGCGCCGCCGCGGCCTGGTGGCGGGCCGTCCG
>CAYMWZ010000223.1:0-5421 GCA_964394385.1 uncultured Nitrospinaceae bacterium
CAGAGGTAGGGAGCCTCGGGGTTCATCCACACGATCCGGCGGGCCCGGCCCTTGATGGCCTCGACGAGGTCCAGGCGCGGGTCGTTGAAGTTGTTCCTCCCGTCCCCCAGGAAGATGACGGTCGTTCTCCGGTCGATGTGGCCCATGTGGTCGCGCCAGAGGGTGGCGAGGCTCGCCCCCAGGTCGGTGTTGTAGGAGCCGGGCGGGAGCGCCCGGAGCACCCGGGCGACCGCCTTCTGGGGGCGGTGCTCCTCGAACCAGTGGGAGATGTCCACGAGGCGGTTGATGAAGGCGAAGCTCTTGGCGCGCGCCACCTGGTCCTGAAGTTCGTAGATGAGCGTCAGCATGAACTCGGCGCAGTGGCGCATCGAGGTCGAGACGTCGCAGAGCAGGAGGAGCTTGGGCTTGAGCACCCGGCGCTTCCTGCGCAGCACGATGGGCACCCCGCCGTGCCGCAGGTTGGCTCGCATGGTGCCGCGCATGTCGATCTTTCCCTTCTTCGAGCGGCGGTGGCGCAGGGCCGCCCGGCTCCTCAGGTGCGCCGCCAGGCGGCGGACCTCCTCGCGCAGCCGCTCGATCTCGCGCTCCCCCAGCCCCCGGAAGGGCCGGTCCATGATCTCGTCGATGGGCTCCTGATTCTCGTACTCCTCCCGCATCCGCCGGGCGATCGCCTGCCCCACCGCCTGGCGGATCTGCTCCTCGATGGCCTCGCGGTTCATCCCCGCCGTCTGGGCGAGCCGGTCGAGCGCCTCCTGGCTCATGCCCTGAGCGGCCAGCTCGGACAGGAGGTCGAGGAGGGCCTCGAGGAGCGCCTCCAGCCCCAGGGCGCGCTGCATCCGGCTCTCCATCCAGGGTGCCTGGCTGGGGCGGGAGGCCATCTCGAGCCCGGCCTGGCGGCCCAGCGCCTCCAGCTCCTCCGGGGAGAGGGATTTGCCCCCGAGGAGGTTCTCGAGCAGGCGCCTGAGCCCCTCGGGGCCCAGCTTCTCCAGCAGGCGCTGGAGGGCCTCCATGAACCGCTCGAGGTCTTCCTCCCCCATCTCGCCCAGGGCGTCGAGGGTGGGGGGGGTCTCGGTCCCGAAGAAGAGGGGGAAGAGGCGCTCGAAGGTGGGGAGGTCGTGCTCTTCCTTGACCAGGGTGAGGCGAAGGGCGCTCTTGAACTCCTCCCGCTCGGCCACCCCCACGCGGGAGGTCGCCCGGAAGGCGTCCTCGCTCTCGGCGAGGGAGACGCGCACCCCCGAGGCCCTGAGCGCGTGGACGAAGTCCACCATGCGCCGGTCCACGGGCTAGCCCTCGCCGTCGCCGGAGCGCCGGTAGGGGTCGTTGAAACGGGGGTCGCGCCCGCGCCTGCGGCGGCGCGGGGGCTGCCAGGAGGGCTCCTCGTCCCCCCCTTCGAGCTGGCGCCGGAGCATCTCCTCGGGATCCATCTCCTCGGCCTCGGCGGCGCGCCGGCGCTCCGCCTCGAAGGCGCGCCGGGCGCGCAGGACGTCTTGCTCGTGCTTGAGGAGGATCGTCAGGGTGGAGTCCAGGGTGGCCTCGTCCAGCTGCCCGGCGTTCAGCATGAGGAGCGCCCGGGACCAGTCGAGGGTTTCGCTCACGCTGGGGTGCTTCTTGAGGTCCATCTGCCGGAGCTTCTGGATGAAGGCGACGGCTTGCTTCGCCAGCTCGGCGGCGAGGCCGGGGACCTTCAGGCGCACCACGTCGAGCTCGGCCTCCGCCGAGGGGTAGTTGATGAAGAGGTAGAGGCACCTGCGCTTGAGCGCCTCGGAGAGCTCGCGCGTGTTGTTCGAGGTGAGGAGGACGGCGGGGGGGGTCGCGGCGCGGACGGTGCCCACCTCGGGTATCGACACCTGGAAGTCGCTCAAGACCTCGAGCAGGAAGGCCTCGAACTCGGCGTCGGCCCGGTCGATCTCGTCGATGAGGAGGAGGGTGGGCTCCTCGGCGCGGATGGCCCGGAGGAGGGGGCGCGCGAGAAGAAAGCGCTCCGAGAAGAATACATCCTCCTCCTGGGCGACCCGGTCGGCCGCCTCGCCCAGGGTGGCGGCCTGGGCGAGGATCTGCTGGAGCTTGTCGCGGAGGAGCTGGGTGTAGAGCATCTGCTTGCCGTACTCCCACTCGTAGAGCGCCTTGGACTCGTCCAGCCCCTCGTAGCACTGGAGCCGGATGAGGCGCCTTCGGGTGGCGGCGGCCCAGACCTTCCCCAGCTCGGTCTTCCCCACTCCCGCTGGCCCCTCGACGAGGATGGGCTTGCCCATGCCCTCGGCGAGGAAGAGGGCGGTGCAGATCTCGCGGGAAGCGATGTACTTCTCGCCGGCGAGGGAGGAGCGGACGCTTTCGGTGGTTTTGAACATGAGGCCCTCTCGCGAATGATGGCGCGCGGCCTTTTCACTCTATCACAGGCAGAGAGGCCGTCCAAAGAGAAAGGAGGGAGCCCGCCGGCTGCGCCGGGCCGCGGCGCGCTCGCTGGGTTCGATGAGGGGGGAGCGCGCCGTGTGGTATGCTGTCCTCCTGCCGACGCACCGCCCAGGGGAGAGGGACGCGTTCGCCCCGGAGACGCCGGATGAGGCTGCCTCGGATCTACGCGGTGGTGGGCGGGGGGGTTCTCCTGCTGAGTCTCGCCCTCGGCTTCCAGATCTACTACCTCTATCGCCAGCTCGGGGAGAAGGACCGTGCCATCCGCCTGCTCGCGGCGGAAGTCCAGCGCGTCTCGACCGAGCTGGCGCCCCTGCGCGGCGAGTTGGGCGGGAAGGAGGACACGGTCATCTCCCTGCGCTTCCGGCTGCGCGAGCGCGAAAAGCAGATCAAGGCCCTCGAGGAGGAGGGGTTGCGCCGCCGGAGCGAGCTTTACTCCCTCCAGGAGGCGCTTTCCCAGAAGGAGGAGGAGTTGCGCCTCCTCGGCGCCAGGCTGAGCGTGGGCGAGCGGGACTTCCTCGCCATGCGCCGCGAGAAGGAGAAGCTCGAAGAGGAGGCCGGGGCGCTGAGGGGGCTCGCCTCGCAGGCTTCGGCGAAGGACCGGGAGATCGCCTCCCTCAAGCAGCGCGCCGAGCACCAGGCCAAGGAGATCGAGGAGCTGAAGTTGCGGCTCGACCTTCTGAGGAAGCAAGTCTCCACGGAGCGCGGCTCCTCCCCGGGGGAGAAGAAGCCGCCCCCCCCGCCGCCTTCCCGCTGAGGCCGCCCGGGCGGCGCGCTTGCCATCCGGGCCGGGGCGCCGGTAGGGTAGGCCCGGAATCCTTCCGATAGAGCGATCGTTCTCGCGCGAGCGCGCGTCCCAAGAGGGGGAGCCAGCGTGAGGGTGGGCCTTTTCATCACCAACCAGCAGCACCTGGACGCGGACATGGTCGGCGCGCTGGAGGAGCAGTACGCGATGGTCCGCTGCGCGCGCGACCGGGGGTGGGACTCCCTCTTCACGGGACAGCACTACCTGAACGAGGGGAACAACCAGCAGCTCCAGCTCGTGCCCTTCCTGGCGCGCCTCCAGGCCGAGGCGGGGGAGATGACCCTGGGCCTGGGCATCCTCCTCTTGAACCTCCACAACCCGGTCTACGTGGCCGAGACGGTGGCCTCCCTGGACGTCATCTGCCGGGGGAACTTCGTCTTCGGCGTGGGGCTGGGGTACCGCAAGGTCGAGTTCGACGCCTTCCGCGTGCCCAAGGGAGAGCGGGTGCGGCGCTTCGAGGAGTGCCTGGAGGTCGTCAAGCGCCTCTGGACCGGGGAGGAGGTCTCCTGGGAGGGCGACGTGTGCAAGCTGGAGCGCGTGCGGATGAACATCCGCCCGGTCCAGAGGCCGCATCCGCCCATCTGGGTCGCGGCGAACAACGACCGGGCCGTCGAGCGTGCCGCGCGCCTGGGCGACAGCTGGTTCATCAACCCCCACTCCACCACCGCGACCATCAAGCGCCAGATGGCCCTCTACCGCGCCGAGCTCGAGCGGTGCAAGAAGCCCTTCCCGAGGGAGCTGCCCTGCATCAAGGAGGTCTTCTGCGGCCGCGACCGCAAGGCCGCGCTCGAGCGGGGAGGCCCCTACCTCCTGGGGAAGTACAAGGACTACGCCAAATGGGGGCAGGACAAGGCCATGCCCGGGAAGGAATCCTTCGACCGGCCCTTCGAGGAGCTCCTCCGGGACCGCTTCGTCCTGGGCTCCCCGGAGGAGTGCTACGAGCAGCTCAGGCCCTACTGGGAGGAGCTGGGGGTGAACCACCTCGTCATCCGCACCCACTGGGCGGGGATGCCCCTCGCCGCGGCCCTCGAAAGCATGCGCCTGATCTCGGAGGAGCTCCTGCCCGCGCTCCGGAGGGCGTGACCCCCCGTGCGCGGGGGGGCGGGGCGTGGTATAGTGTCCCCCTGCGCACCTGACCCGAAGAACCTCATCCCGGGAGCGGATTCATGCCCCAGGCCGAAAAGCGGGCCATCTCGTTTCTCCTGAACGGGGATCCCGTCGAGGTCACCGTCCCGGTCACGCGCTACCTCGTAGACGTCATCCGCGAGGACCTGGCCATGATGGGCACCAAGCGCGCCTGCGATCAGGGGGTGTGCGGCTCCTGCAGCATCATCATGGACGGGGTGCTCACCAGCGCCTGTCTGACCCTGGCCGTCCGGGCGCAGGGGGCCTCCATCCAGACCATCGAGGGCCTGGGGAGCATCGAGGGGGGCCTCCATCCCCTGCAGAAGAGCTTTGCCAGTCACGGCGCCACCCAGTGCGGCTACTGCACCCCGGGCATGATCATGGCCGCCAAGGCCCTCCTCGACGAGGACCCGAACCCCTCGGTCGAGGCGATCAAGCACTGGCTCACGGGGAACCTCTGCCGGTGCACCGGCTACGGCAAGATCATCGAGGCCATCCGCGCCGTCGCCGAAGGGCGCACCGAGCCGGATCCGCCCATCACGGTCCCCACCGTGAAGGCGTACGAGTAGGCGGCCCGCGCCGCTTTCCACCCGTTCCCCGGGCGCGTGAAATTGCGGTGTAACTAGTCCGAAATCTCCTCGTAATCCTGCCATTGTAGAGTCCCCTCGGCGCGGGATAGAATCCGAGCATCTTTGAACAGCCAGATCCGGCCTTGGCAGAAAGGTGAGGGGCATGGACCGCGGGGAGACGCTCAAGGTCGAAGCGGAGGCGCTCGTGTCCGAGTCTCCCCCCGGGGCGTCGCGCCGGCGCGGCCGCGACGTTCTGTTTCCGGTCGCCTTTCTTCTCCTGATCGTCGCGGCGTGGGAGGCCGCGGTCGCCCTGTTCGACATTCAGCTCATCGTTCTTCCCCCCCCGACGGCGGTCGCGAGCGCCCTCGCGGTCGACTGGTCGTACCTCCTCTGGCACACCTGGATCACCGGGGCGGAGGTCGTCCTGGGTTTCCTCGCAAGCGCGCTTCTGGGGGTGCCGGCGGGCATCCTGATCGTGTGGTCGAAGACCCTCGAGCGCACCCTGATGCCCAT
>CAYMWZ010000224.1:0-5331 GCA_964394385.1 uncultured Nitrospinaceae bacterium
CTCTTGGGAAGGGCGGGAATGCGACGCCGTGGATGGGCGGACCTTTGGGACACGGTCCGGCGTTCCTGTACAGGGAGTATTCCCGCTCCGGAGCGCCCGCGAGCGACGCATGCGCGGGCTCCCGTCGGGGGAGCCCGGGCGCGGGCGCCTCTCCCTGGGCACGGACCCGCTCGGCCTCCAGCCCCTCTACTACCGCGAGGATGAGGGCGCCCTCCTCTTCGGGGAGCGGCTCTCGGAGGTGGCGCGGCCCGGGGGGGAGAAGCTCCACCTGGCCTCCTGCGAGCACTTCCTCCGCTTCCTCACCGTGCCGCCCGGGAGGACCCTCATCGGCGGGGTGCGGCGGGTGCCGCCGGGCGAGCGGCTCCTCTGCCCGGGAGGGGCGGAGGGAGGTGAGACCCTCTTCCCCCTCCGGCGGGAGGCGGCCCCCGGCCGGGCCCAAGGGAGGGAGCGCATCCTGGGGGCGCTGCGCGAGTCCCTCCGCGCGGCCTCGGAGGAGGCGGGCGAGGCGGAGCCCCTCGGCCTTCTCCTGAGCGGGGGGACGGACAGCACCGCCCTGCTGGCCCTCCTGCGCGAGTCGCGCCGGGGGCCGATCGCGGCCATCCACGCCGCGCCCGCGGGAAGCCCCGACCGCGAGTTCGCGCGGGCGATGGCCGCGCGCCACGGCACGGAGTTTCTGGACGTCGTCCTCACCGCGCGCGACGCCGAGGAGAGCCTGGGCTGGATCGTGGCCAGCATGGAGGCCCCCAGCGCAAACGCGTCGGCCGTGGCGACCTGCCGCGCCCTCGCCCTCGCACGGGAGCGGGGGGTGCGGCGCCTGATCTCGGGCCTGGGGAGCGACGAGGTCTTCTGCGGGCACGCGAAGCATCTGCTCGCCCCCTGGTGGCCGGCCCTCGCCCTCCTGCCCCGCGCCCTGCGGAGGATCGCCCCCGGGGCGCGGCGCGGCGGCCCCTGGAGCGCCCTCCGGGAGGCCCTCGCGGCCGAGGGCGGGCCCGCCGAGATGCATCGGGCCATGTACGCCCTCCTCGGGGAGCGGGAGAGCGGCCGGCTCCGGGGGAGCCTCGCCCGCCTCGCCCAGGCGGCGCCCCCGCCCTGGCGGGCGCCCGAGGACGCGGGTTTCCCATCCGGCCTGAACGCCGAGATCCTCCAGGTGGACCTCAACCTCTGGCTGAGGGGCGCCCTCGCCCCCATGGCGGGGGCGCTGGCCGCGGCGAACGGGATCGAGCTGATGCTCCCCTTCTGCGCGCCCGAGCTGTGGGGCCTCTCGGCCTCGATCCCCCTGTCGTGGAAGGTGTCCGGCCGATCGGGGAAGCGCATCCTGCGGGAGGCCATCGCGGGGATCGTGCCCCGGGAGGTTCTCCGCCGGCCGCGCCAGGGCTTCACCGTCCCCGTGAGCGAGTGGCTGCGGGGAGAGCTGGCCCGGTCGGCCGAGGAACTCCTCGCTCCCCGGAGGGTGGAGCGCTGGTGCCTCCTCGAGCCTGGCGGGCCCATGCGCCTCCTCAGGGAGCACGCCGAGGGCAGGGCCGACTGGGGCCTTCCCCTCTGGGGGTGGATGACGTTCGCCTTGTGGTACGAGCGCTTCGTCGGGGACGGAGGAGGAGGGACGGCGTGACGCGATCCCACCCGGCGGGAAGGGGAGCCTCCTCCCCCTCGGGCGCCGCCGGAAGTGCGGCCCTCCGGCCCCAGGGCCACCGATTACCTCAACTGTTTGATTTATGTGGAAATCCAGTCTGGACCTCCCATTCACCGCCTGTTAGAATCTTCATCTTGAGACGCAAGGGGTGGCGCTGGCCGGGAGAGGCGGCGTGAAGATCCTTCACATCATCACCCGGCTCGATCGGGGAGGCTCCGCCGACAATACGCTCCTCAGCTGCATCGGCCAGCGGCGGCGCGGCTCGAGCGTCACCCTGGCGGCCGGCTTGGGCATCACGGAGGAGTCGCCACTCCGGCTCCAGGCCGAATCGGAGGGCGTGAAACTGGTCCGGGTCCCCTCTCTCGTGCGCGCGGTGCGCCCGCACCGCGACCTCGCCGCCCTCTGGGCCTGCTACCGCCTCATCCGCGAGGAGAGGTTCGACTTGGTCCACACCCACACCTCCAAGGCGGGCATCGTCGGCCGCCTGGCCGCCCGCCTCGCCGGGAGGCCCCGGATCGTCCACACGCCGCACGGGCACGTCTTTTATGGCTACTTCGGCCCCATCACGACGCGCCTCTTCGTCTGGGCCGAGCGCCTCATGGCGCGGTGGACCGACGCCATCGTCACCCTCACCGACCGGGAGGCGGAGGAGCACCTCGCCTGGGGGGTGGGCCGCCCCTCGCAGTTCGTGACCATCTTCAGCGGGACCCCGACCCCCGAGGGCGCAGGCCCCGCCCCCCCCGCCGAGCGCTCCGCCCGCCGTAAGGCGCTGGGCCTTCCCGAGAACGGGCCCCTCATCGGCTCGGTCGGGCGGCTCGACCCGGTCAAGGGCCACGGCACGCTGGTGCGCGCCTTCGCCCGGGTCCTTGGCCAGCACCCCGACGCGCACCTCGTCCTCGCCGGCGAGGGAGAGTGCCGCCCCGCCTGCGAGGCCCTCGCCCGGGAACTCGGGGCGGGCGAGCGGGTCCGGTTCCTGGGATGGCGGGATGACGTTAAGGAGCTGCTCGGCGCGATGGATCTCTTCGTCCTCCCCTCGCTGAACGAGGGGATGGGCCGCGCCGTGGTCGAGGCCATGGCGGCGGGCCTGGCCGTGGTGGCCACGCGGGTGGGGGGGGTCCCCCAGGTGGTGGCCGAGGGGGTGACCGGCGTCCTGGTCCCGCCGGAGGATCCCGCCTCCTTGGCCGAGGCGATCGGCCGCCTCCTCTCCCGGCCGGGGGAGCGCCAGGCCATGGGGCAAGCCGGGCGCCAAAGGGCGCCCGCCTTCAGCGCCGAGCGGATGTGCGAGGAGCTCGACGCCCTCTACCGGAGGCTCCTCCCCCCCCGGGGCGCCGCGGGGGCCGCGCCATGAGAGCGCCCCGGAGGGCCGCCCTCGCGGGGTTCCTCGCCCTCGCCCTGGGGGCAGGTTCCGCCTCCCCCTCCCTGGCGGGGCCGGCGAGGAGGCCCCGGGCCGGCGACCCGCTCGCCCTCGTGGGCGAGCTCCGCCCCTACCGCGCCGCCCTTCACGTCCACACCACCTTCAGCACGGGGGAGCTCACCCACGAGGAGGTCGTCTCCAAGGCCAAGGCCGCCGGGATCGAGATCGTGGCCTTCACCGACCATGAGCTCATCCGCATGGCGTGGGGGCCGCCCCCCTTCCGGAACCTCTTCAGCTACGGCATGGACTACCGGCCGTCGGTCCTCGCGATCGGCGTTGACACCTACTTCAACACCATCGAGAAGCTCCAGCGCGAAAACCCGACCATGATCCTCATCCCGGGAATCGAGACGGCGCCCTTCTACTACGTGTCGGGCAACCCGATCCTCGGGGAGCTGACCATCCACGACTGGCGACGGCACATCCTGATCCTCGGAATGGGGCGCGAGGCGGTGAAGCGCCTCCCCGTCCCGAACAACGGGCTCAGCAGCCGGTATTTCTCGGTCCTCCTCCCGGGATGGCTCTTCTTCGTCGGGGCCGCCTTCTTCTCGCTCCTTCTCCTGATCTACCGGGGATGGATCCGGTGGCTGGGCGTCGCGATGCTGCTGGTGAGCCTCCTGGGGGCGATCGACGCCCACCCCTTCAAGTCCAGCCCCTTCAGCTCCTATCTGGGCGACCAGGGAGCGCGCCCCTACCAGGAGATCATCAACTACGCCGAGGAGAACGGGGGGTTCGCCCTGTGGGCCCACCAGGGCTCCCTCCTGGCGGAGCAGAAGACTGGCAGGGCGACCCTCAAGACCCCGCCTCACGCCCGCATGCTCCTCGAGACGGTCAACTTCTGGGGCTTCGACGCGATCTACGAGGACAACTTCACCGAGAGCAACCCGGGACAGGAATGGGACAAATACCTGGTCGGCTACGTGAACGGCATGCGCCCGCGGCCGGTCTGGGCCTACGGCGGGGTGGACTTCCACAGCGAAAGCGAGCTGGGGGGGAAGAAGCGGCTGACCGACATCCAAAACGTCTTCCTGATGGACGAGGCCTCGGAGGACGCGTTCTTCCGCGCGCTGGTCAACGGCCGCTTCTATGTGGTGCGCGGCTACACGCCCGCCCGGCTTCAGATGGATTACTTCCGCGTCACCTCGCCGGACCGGAGGGCCACGGGGACCTACGGGGCCGACCTGCAATTCGAGGGCCCCCCGCGGGTGGAGTTCCAGGTCTCGGCCCAGGATGGAAGCTCTGTCAGCGTCAAGGCCGAGCTCATCCGGATGGGGCGGGTGATCCGGACCTTCGAGGGCGCCACTCCCTTCAAGGTGGAATTCACCGACCAGGATTCCATCCCCTTCAATCGCTTCTACTACCGCCTCGACGTCAAAGTCTCCCGAAGCGAGCACATTGTCACGAACCCCGTCTTCATCCGGCGCTGAGGGGGCGGCCGGGCGGAAGGAGCCCCGCATGAACATTCTCGCCATCGGGTCCCATCCGGATGACCTGGAGTTCGGCTGCGGGGGAACCCTCGCCCGCTACGCCGAGGCGGGCCACCGCGTCACCATGCTGATCATCACGGGAGGCGGGCGGGGAGGCTCCTCCTCCAAGCGCCAGAAGGAGCAGAGGGCCTCGGCGGAGATCCTGGGGGCGGCCGATCTCATCTTCGGCGGCTACGAGGACACGAACGTGCCCCTCGACCGGGAGTTCATCTCCTACCTGGAGGGCGTCCTAAAGAAAATCGCCCCCCGCATGATCTTCGTCCACTACGGGGAGGACACCCACCAGGACCACCGCACGGTCCACACGGCCACGCTCTCGGCCGCGCGCTACGTGCCGAACCTCCTCTTCTACGAGGGGCCCACCACGGTGGAGTTCCAGCCCACCATCTTCGTGGACATCCGGCCCACCCTCGACCGCAAGCTGCGGGCCCTCGAGGCCCACGCCTCCCAGGTCCAGAAGACCAACATCCCCAAAACCAACATCATCGAGATGGCCCGGGCCACCTCCGTCTTCCGGGGCACCCAGGGCCGGGTGAGCGCGGCCGAGGCGTTCCGCTCGGCGCGCTTGTTCCTGGAGCCCTGAGGCCCTCCCGTGCCGGCGCGCATCCCCCACTCCCGCCCCACCCTCGGCGAGGAGGAGGCGCAGGCCGCCGCCGAGGCCATCCGCTCCGGCCAGATCGCCCAGGGCCCCCGCGTCGCCGCCTTCGAGGCCGAGGTGGCGGACTACGTCGGGCGCCGGGGCGGGGTCGCCGTGAGCAGCGGCACGGCGGCCCTCCACCTGGCCCTCCACGCCCTCGGGG
>CAYMWZ010000225.1:0-5330 GCA_964394385.1 uncultured Nitrospinaceae bacterium
TTTGCATCTCCCGCCGTTGGGGGTACACTACACGAGGCCGACGATGATCCCCCGAGGAGGATCCCCGGCTTGCCCCCGCACCGCCGCGCGCGGGCCCCATCCCGGGAGGAGGCCCCAGGACCTGATGGCGGGTTTAGCTCCGTTCAATCCCCCGCGCGCCCGAGCTAAGGCCCTTCAGTGATCGAGTACGCAAGCGAAATCCGCGTTTCCATCGAATTGGTCCTGACCCTGGGCTCCCTCTGGTGGAGCATCCGCGCCTTCGCCCTCACGGCCTCGCGCCGGGATCAGCTGAAGCGCGAGGAAGACGACGGCCACGAGCAACTCGCTTCTCTTCAAGCCGCGACGCAGAAGCTCCAAGAGGCCGCGAAGAAGGTCCGCGAAAAGGTGATCCCCGGCCAGCTCGGCATCATCCACCAATTCGAGGCCCAAATGGCCAATGTGGAAAAGGAACTTGAAAAGACGGAGCTCCCGGAGAAAATCAGGCTCTACCAGGAAGTGAAGCAATTTTACACGCAGGATCCGGGCGCCCGCTATTTCCGCGCGTCGGATTGGACCCCCCAAGACGAATCCCTATGATGACTGCTCTCCAGGAATTCGCGCGCGCTCTCATCACCGAGGTAGGCCAGGCCGATCTGCTTCTGCTCGCGCTGGTGGCCGTCTTCTTCGTCTCGGGCCTCGCCTACCGCATGAGCGTCGAGCGGCAGTGCTCCGCCATCCGGGCGGATCTCGCGAAGGTGAAGCGCTCCGTCGAGGGGGTTTCGGCGAAGGAGAAGACCGCCCGCGAGGAGCTTCAGCGGCTGCTCAACGCCCAAAACGCCAACATGCTGCGCATCAACAAACTGAAAATCATGAAAACCCAAGCCGCGCGCAAGCCGATGCTGCTCGACAAGGAACTCGGAGAGCTGATCGCCTGGTGCAACCAGAAGAACATCTTCGTGGACGTCAAGCGCCGCCAGGCCTCCCGGCGCGTCGCCCCGCCGGGGAGGCGCATCTAGGCCTTCCGCTCAGCCCGAGGAGGCGAACCGCCGGAGCGGCGCGGGCAGCTCAACGCTCAGCCTGCCGATCTCCTCGGGAAGGTGGGAGTCGCTCCCCCCTGTCGCGAAAAGCCCCGACTCCCCCGCCAGGGAGCGAACCTCCTCGATGCGGCTGACCGCCCCGGGGTCGGCGTAGGGATAGTCCACCTCGACGCCCGCCAGGCCCCACCCGGCCAGCTCGCGGAGGAGGGCCGGAAGATCCCCCCCGGCAAGCTGAAGAGGATGCGCCAGGACGCACAGGCCCCCTGAGGCCTGGGCCGCCGCCATGGCCTCGGGGGTTTCGGGCGGGGCGAAGCCCGGATCGTAGGCCGCGACCATCTCGAGGGCGCCCTCCAGGTGGGGGGCCAGGCCGGAGGCGAAGAGGCACTCGGCCATCTGGGGCCGCGTGACCACCGCCCGCGGGGGGGGATAGAGGACGGAGAGGGGGGGCAGCTCCGCCCCCAGCCCCCGCCGGACGGACTGCCAGATGATCTCGGCCCGGCGCCTGCGCCGCGCGCCGATGCCGCTCAGCATCCGGGCCAGGGGGCCCTCCCCCACCCGGTGGCCGTACACCAGGATCTCGACCGCCATCCCCCGCAGCCGCGTGTCCAGCTCCACGCCGGGGATGAGGGCGAGAGGCAGAGAGTCGCCCTCCGCCCGCAGCGCCGCGTGGGCGGCGTCGGTGTCGTGGTCGGTCAGCGCCAAGGCGCCGAGCCCCCGCTCGGCGGCCAGGCGCAGCGCTTCGAGGGGCTCCACGGCGCCGTCCGAGACGGTGGTGTGGACGTGCAAGTCCGCCCGCAGGGTCTTCATCGCGCCCATCGCGTCCTCCTTGGTGAACCGGCCGAGACCATTCTACCATCCCCCCAAGGTTGGGCAGTCTGGCCGGGCCAGGTTTCGGGTTGACAAAACCTCCACCCGGGAATACTTCCTTGGGGGCCATCACTCCCCTTTCCATTGCGCAGGAGGCGCGATGCCCGGCGGCCGGCCCGGAGAGGGCGCCTGATGCTCGTCTTCGCCGAGTTCCTGCTTCTGGGATTGGGCATCGGCTGCCTCGGAGCCCTGGTCGGCGCGGGCGGGGGGTTCATCCTGACGCCCCTCCTTCTTCTCCTCTTTCCGGACCGCCCCCCCGAGATCATCACGGCGACATCCCTCACGGTGGTGGCGCTGAACGCCTTGTCCGCCTTTCTCGCCTACTACCGGCTCGGGCGCGCCGACATGAAGACCGGCTTCCTCTACGGCCTCGTCGCCTCGCCCTGGGTGGTGGTGGGCGTGTTCGGGACGACCCGGACCGCGCGCGGGCCGTTCGACCTCCTCTTGGGCATCCTTTTGCTCGGCTTGTGCCTGTCGCTCCTGACCTCCTCCTCCGGGGAAGCGAAGCCCACCCCTTCCCGCGGGGGCCTTCTCGCCCTGAGCGAGCGGCGTATCGTGGACCGCGCCGGGACGGTCTTTGCCTACCGGTTCCGGTTCCGGCTGGGCTTTCTCACGAGCATGCTCATCGGCTTCATGGCGAGCTTCTTCGGGATCGGGGGAGGGCCCTTCAACGTCCCCGTGTGGATCCGGATTCTGAAGATGCCCCCCCACATCGCCGCGGCCACGGCTCCCTGCATGCTGCTGGTGACCACCAGCTTGGCCGTCGCCATCCACTCCCTGCTCGGCAACGTTCTCGCGATGGCGGACGTCATCGTGCCGCTCGCCGTCGGCGTGGTGGGGGGGGCGCAGGCGGGGGCGGGGCTCTCGGGGAGGCTGAGGTCCGTGACGCTCACCCGGATCCTCGCCGCCCTGCTGACCCTGATTTCCATCCAAATCCTGTACAAAGGAGCCGCCACCCTGCTGAGATGAGGAGAGGCGCGCCGCGCCGTGGAAAAATCCCGCGGAGTGTGCGAGAATCCTTCCTCCATTTCAGGGCATGTTCCGCGGCCGAAGGCCATCCCAGGACGGCGCGGGTTGCCGCATTTCCGGCTCTCCGCAAGAGGGGTTCATGGAATACCAGACCATCGTCGCCGAGGTGAAGGAGAAGGCCCTCTGGGTGGGGCTCAACCGGCCCAAGGTCCTGAACGCGATGAATTTCCAGATGATCAACGAGGTCATCGACGCCTTCACGCGGCTGGACGAGGACTCCGACATCGGCGTGGGCGTCCTCTACGGCCTGGGGGGGAACTTCTCCTCCGGCGGCGACATGGACATGATGCTGGGCCTCGACTCCCGGACCGGCCACATCTGGAACAACAAGATGCGCAGGCTCTGCATGCTGCTCCGCAACTGCGGCAAGCCCACCATCGCCATGGTGCGCGGCTGGTGCATCGGCGGCGGGAACGAGTGGCAGCTCTACTGCGACCTGTGCATCGCGAGCGAGAACGCGAAGTTCGGCCAGTCGGGCGCCCGCGTGGGGGCGCTCCCGGTCGTGGGAGCCACGCAGTACCTCCCCCTCCTCATGGGGGACCGCAGGGCCCGCGAGATGCTCTTCCTCGCCAAGCACTACTCGGCCCAGGAGGCCAAGGCCGCCGGCCTCATCAACGAGGTCGTCCCCGACGGGAAGCTCGAGGAGGCGACGCGGGAGTGGTGCGCGCGGATCATCAGCCACGCCCCCGCGACGCTGCGCTACATGAAGACGAGCCTCAACTTCCTCGGCGACCTCCACTACCCCTCCTGGATCCACGGGAGCGAGCTCCTGAACGCCGTGTGGAACAACGAGCAGTCGGCGGAGGGGATGACCGCCTTCAAGGAGAAGCGCAAGCCCGACTTCAGCCGCTTCCCCCGCTGAGCCCCCCGGGAGGGGAGAGTGACCGCGAACGCCAAAGACTGGGGCCTCACCCTGCTGCGCCTCTGGATCGGCTTCCTGATCCTCCATGCCGGCTACACCAGGGCCGGGGAGCAGTTCGCCGCCTTCACCCTGGCGGGGGGATTCCTCGGCTTCTGGCGGATCTTCTCATCCGACCCCTTGGCTTACGCGGCGACCCTCATCCACCTCCTGGGCGGGGCGGCGATCCTCCTCGGCGTCGCGGTGCGCCTGGCCGCCCTCCTCACCGCGGCGGCCGTCGCCTTCGACCTCTGGAAGCGGGCGGGCCTCAGCCCCGACGCCCTCCTCGCCAACCGGCTCTCGGTCACGCTCCTCGTCGCGAGCGTGGCCTTCATCCTGACAGGCCCGGGGCGGCTGAACCTGGGGCGCGCCCTCCCCAAGCGGCGCTGAGGGCGGGGAGGCGAGCGCGTTGAGTCTGAACGAGGCGGCGGTCGGGGAGCGCCTGCGGAGGCTCAGGGAGGGGAAGAAGCTCACCCGGGCGGCCGTGGCCCGCCGCGCCCGGCTCGGGCCCGACGACCTGGAGCGGATCGAGACCGGGGAGAGCGACCCGACCCTCGGGGAGCTGCGCCGGCTGGCCGAGGCCCTGGAGATCCCGCTCGCCGAGGTCCTCGCCCTCCCACCCGCGCCCATCGCCTGCGAGGTCCGGCTCCACCCGGCCTCGGAGCGCGCCGCGCGGGCCCTCGCCGCCGACTTCATCCCCGTGCCCTGGGTCTCGGGGGAGGCCGCGGGCGGAAACGCCCGGATCGTGGACGAGAGCGTCCTCGGCTGGCTCTTCCTCCCCCGGGAGGAATTCGCGCACCGCTCCTCGGACCTCGTGGCGGTGCGCATCTACGGCAAGAGCATGGAGCCCGAGCTCCCGGACGGCTGCCTCGCCGTCGTGGACCGGGGCGACCGGGCACCCTCCCCCGAGGGCATCTTCGCCCTCCGCGAGCCGGACGGGGGGTGCACCGTCAAGCGGGTGCAGGTGTTCGACCAAGAGCACATCGCCCTCATCCCCTCCAACCGCTCCGAGTTCAAGGTCGAGTTCTGGAAGCTGGCACCCGGCGAGGCGCTCGCCGACCGCCTGATCGGGAGGGTGGTCTGGGTGGGCTTCAACCTGCTGGAGCAGGCCCAGGCGGCCGAGCGCCAGCCCCCCTACGGGCGGGGAGGCAGCGGCCTTCCTCCTCCCCGCCGGGGGAGGAAGGACGAGGAGCCTTTTTGAGGGCTCACCGCGCCCAGCCCCTCCGGCGGAAGACGCCGGGCGATCCCTCGGCCTGGCGGTAGTAGCCCCGGACGCGCTCCGTCCAAGGCGTTGCGCCCATCTCCTTCCACTCGGGACGCCCGGTGACGTCCTCCTCCATCTCGTAGAGGACGACCATCACCGCGTCCCCCTCGACCGGGACGTAGCGCCTGACGCGCAGGACGCCGGGGATCCTCTCGCCCTGGGGGAGGCGCTCCTGGGCGTACCACCCGTGGAAGTCCTCGAGCCTCTCGGGCGGGGCCTGGATGCGCCCCAGTTGGACCACCGGGGCCAGGCCCGC
>CAYMWZ010000226.1:0-5320 GCA_964394385.1 uncultured Nitrospinaceae bacterium
ATGTTGGAGGTCGATCCCACCGTGGGGGAGGTCACCGTGAAGGTGTTCTTGAAGGAGACGCCATAGTCCACCTTGGCGCCGGTGATGCTGGTGTCGGAGGTGATGGAGGTGGCGAAGGGGCCCGCGGCCGTGAAGCCCATGAGGGCGGCGAGCCCTCCCTCCTCCACGTCCACGTTCAGATTGGCCGCCCCCCCCGTGAGCGAGATCGTGAACTTGTCGGTCGCGGCGGCGTAGGCGACCGTGTAGGTCCCCGTGAGGGTGCCCGAGGCGTTCAGGGCCGCCTCGAGCTCCGTGGCGAGGGTGGCGCCGCTCTTCGTCCCGGCCGCGATGGTGAGGGTGTCGGAGCGGATGCCGCCGTCCTCGAGGATGCGGATGGTGTTGTTCGAGGACGTGACCACCTTGACGCTGTTGTTGACCTTCAGCTGGATCTGGCTCGCCAGCGCCTCGGCCGTGTAAGAGCCGTCCGCCACGGTGATCGGGGTGGAGGCCCCCCCGTCCACCTGGATCGAGAAGGCGTCGTTCACCCCCGCCAGGATGTTGAACTGGACCTCGTTGTCGCTCGTTATCTTGGTGTTCAGCGCAGTGATGGTGTCGTTTGACGCCGTCGAGAAGCCCAGGTCGTCCGAGGCCGTGCTCCCTGCGTCGGTGTGGAGGAACGTCACCAAGGGGGCGCCGGCCGTCTGGGTGATCTCGAACTTCTTCGCCGAGGCGTTGTAGGCGACGGTGAACGTCTGGCCGTTGGCGACGGCGGTGGCGGTGGCGGTGAGGGCGGTCTGGATGGCCGCGGCGACCTCGGCGCCGGTGTTGAAGGCCCCGCTCACGAGCCCACCGTCGGCAATCAAGTCAATGGTGTCGGCGCCAGCCCCGAAGTCCACGCGCAGGTCCTCGTTCGTCCCCGTCACGAAGGTGAACCGGTCGGTGACCGCCGCCGTGCCCTTGACGAAGGCCGCCGTGCGGAAGAGGGACGGGTCCAGGTCGGTGGTGAGGAAGTCCGAGCCCACCACGTTGATCGCCCGGGGGCTGTCGATCCCCAGGTTCACCTGGACGCTCTCCCGGTCGCCCTGGAAGAGCCCCTCCGGGCTGAAGGCCTTCGTGAAGATCCGGGTCCCGGAGAAGATGAATCGCCCTGCGACCTGGGTGTTGGCCAGCTCGATGACGCTGTCGCGGATGCGGGCGATCTGGGTCGCCGTGGCGGCCCGGGTGACGGAGTCGGCCGGGGATCCGGCCTGGCCGACGGCGAGGGTGCGCGCCTCCTGGATGAGGGAGCGGATGCTGGCCAGGGCCTGGTCGCTGACCCTGAGGAAGCCCTCGGAGTTCTCGATGTTCTTCCGGAATTGGATGCTGTCCTGGATCAGCCGCCGAAGGCTTGAAACCTTGGAGAAGCCGGCCGGATCGTCCGAGGGACGGAGGATCCGCTTGCCTGTGACGATGTCCTCCTGGATGTCCTGGACGCGGTTGAGGCTCGTCAGGATGTTGCGCAGGGCCACGGAGAAGCGCTGCGCCGTCGTCACCCGGTTTACGGTCATGATCTCCCGCCTCCGAGGAAAGAACGCTCAGAGGATCTCCAAAACTTCCTCCAACAGATCCACTGTGACCGCCATCAGGCGCGCCGTCGCGGCAAAGTTCTGCTGAAAGCGGATGATGTTCGCCATCTCCTCGTCGATCGAGACCCCGGAGATGGCCTCGCGGGCCTCCTTCATGGTGTCGGCGAACTGGGTCGTCAGGTTCTCCCTGGCCCGCACGTCGCGCGCCTCGGTGGCGAAGGTGGAGACGATGGAATTGAGAAAATCGCCCAAGGTCGAGGAGCCCCGCTGGGCCACGGTCCGGCCCCTGAGGTTGGCGATCGCCAGGATGTTCGCGTTGTCCCCCGGCACGCCTGGCGTCCCGGCGGCGGCCACCTTGTTGATGTCGCCCACCAAGACGGAATTGACGGAGATGGATCGGGCGGCGCCCTTGCGGACGGAGACGGAGAAGGAGTCGTCCTTCTGGGGCACGCCGGCGAAGTTTTGGATCACAACCCTAAGGCCCTCGAACTCGACCGAAACCTGGCTGCCGCTGTAGGAGAACTCGGTGACGGAGGAGTCCGTGCCGAAGGGCCCGCCGTTGATCGAAACCTTCGTCGCGTCAAGTTTGAGGCCCGTGTCGGCGTCGATCACGTTGAAGGTGGTCGAGGAGGTGAACTTGATCGTGTAGTTCGCCCCCGTGATGACCGTCGGGTCGAAGATCCGCGAGTCGGTGAGCACGGCCTGGATGTTGGGGTTTTTCGTGGTCGCGTCCCGGCTGTTCGTGCTCGCGGGGTCGACGGAGATCTTCAGGGGATTGAAGAGGTCGAAGTTCGTGCTCCCGTCGAGGCCGAAGCCCTGCCGGTGGAGGATGTTGACTTGGTTCACCACCGTCGCGGCCAGCGCGTTGATGTCGTCGAGGAGCTTCCCCATGGTCGAGTCGCGGAACTTGAGGAGCCCCCCGATCTCGCCCCCCGTGACCCGGCTGGTGATGTCCGTCGGGTTCCCGCCCAAGTCCAGGAAGTTCACCTGGAGGAGCGCCACGGGGGGCGCCGCGCCCACCACGTTGTCGGGGTTCTCGATCCCCTTGATCTGGGTGGCCTCGCCCTTCTGGACGATGGGAAACCCCTTCCCCACGATGACGATGACGGCCCCGTCAGGGTCCTCGAAGGTGTCGATGTTGATGAGCTGGCTGAGCCGCTCGAGGGACCTCTGCCGCTCGTCGCGCAGATCGTTGGCGGTCTGCCCCCCCGCCTCGGCCGTCTGGATGCGGACGTTCAGATCGGCGATCCGGGCGACGATCTCGTTCACCTCCCCGATGGCCCGGGAGATGTCGCGGTTGGCCTGGACCTGCAGATCCTGAAACAAATTGGCCAGGGTGTTGAACTCCTGGGCCAGGTTCAGGGCCGCGTTGAGGAAGTCGGTCCGCTCCGGCGCTCCCTCCGGCCGGGCCGAGAGGGCCTCGGCCGAGAGGAAAAAGCGGATGAGGGCGGAGTTGAGCCCCCCCTCCGAGATCCCCTCGTTGAGGAAGGTCTCGGCCAGGCGCATCGCTCCGGCGCGGGCGGTGAGGGCGGCGAGGTCGGACTTGACCTGGACGATCTGGCCGTTCAAAAACCGGTCGACGACCTGCCGGATCGTCTCGACGCGGACCCCCGTCCCCAGGAAGCCGAAGCCCGACTGGGTGGGGGGGTTGTTGGTCGGGACCACCTCTTGCCGCGAGTAGCCCTCGACGCTCGCGTTGGCGATGTTGTGGCCGATCGTCTGGAGCGCCGTCTGGTTCTGGGCGAGAGAGTTCTTCCCCAGGTTCAGGACGGACTGAAGTCCCATCGCGAGTCCCCTCTCCCCGGCTCAGATCGCCTGCCGGAGGAAATCGCCTCCCCCGAGGCCGCGCGCGCCAAGCTTCCCCTTGCGGCCGTAGAGCGAGGGGCCGGCCACGGCCGACCTCAAGTTCTCCATGGCGCCCTCCATGACGGCGAGGATCCCCTCGACGAAGCGGCGGTTCGAATCGGTGCCCTCGCCCACCCGCTCGACGAACTGGCGCAGGCGCAGGCGCACCTCCATGAGCCGGCCCGCCCACGGGGCGGGGATGCGCCGCAGGAGGTCGAGCAGGGAGGGGGCTTTCTCCCCCGCCCACCCCTGCTCGGCGGCGAGGGTAGAGGCCAGGCCCGCGCGCTCCTTCTCCAGCTGAACGATGCGGCCGAGGATCACCGCCTTGGCGCCGAGGTGCTCCTCAAGGCGCGCCATGTCGAGCCGGCGCATCGCCTCCCGCTCCTTGCCCAGAAGGCCCGCCAGCTCGCCGTAGAGCTGGGCCTCTTGTTCCAGAACCTCGAGGAGTTTCTCGATCGTCTTGTTCATGGTGTCACCTCTCCCTCCTCTGGGGCCGGGGCGGCCGCGGCGTCTGCGCCCGGGGCCGGCCCGGGGCGGCCCGGGAGCCGGCCCAGCTGCTCGAAGATGACGTCGCCCAGCCCGACGCCCGGACCCTGGCTGATCTCCTTCGCCACCGCCTCATCCAGCATCCCCTCGAACCACTCGCGCGCCAGGCTGCGCTCGAAGAGGCCGCCCTTGGGGATGCTCTTGCGCATCTCCGCCAGGAGCCGCTGGAGGAAGATCGCCTCGAACTCCCGGCTCACCCGCCGGAGGGCCTCCTCCTCCCCGCTGGCCCTCGCCCGCCGCACCTGGGACAGGAGGGCCTCCGCCCCCGTGGGCTGGGCGGCCCGGAGGTGGGCCGGGGGAAGGTTCCCCGGAAGGCTCCCGATCTCCTTGGGCATGGCGTCCTCCCGCGGGGGGCGCGCGGCGCGGCCCCGCCCGCTCAGATGAGGCTCAGCTCGGCGTCCAGTGCGCCGGCCGCCTTGAGCGCCTGAAGGATGGCGATGAGGTCGCGCGGGGCGACGCCGATGGCGTTCAGCCCCCTGACCACGTCGCCGATGCTGACCGTCCTCGGAAGAACCACGAGGTTGCGCTTCTCCTGCCGCACGGTGATCTCGGTCCGCGGCACGACCACCGTCTCCGCCGTCGGGGGCGCGAAGGGCGAGGGCTGGGAGACGAGCGACTCCTCGCTGATCACGATGTTGAGGTTCCCGTGGCTGATGGCCACCGTCGAGATCCGCACGTTCTCGCCCATGACGATGGTGCCGGTGCGCTCGTTGATCACCACCCTCGCCCGCTGGTCGGTCGCCACCTCGAGCCGCTCGAGCTGGGCGACCGCGTTGACGACCCCGCCGGGGACCTTCTCGATCGCGACGTCCACCGTGCCCGAGTCCTGGGCGGTGGCGATGGCCTCGCCGAAGGCCTGGTTGATGGCGGTGACCAGCCGCGCCGCCGTCGTGAAGTCGGGGTGGTGGAGCGCGAGCCGGACCCGCTTGCGCTCCCAGAACTGGAGGGGGATCTCCCGCTCCACCGTGGCGCCGCCGGAGATGAGGCCCACGGTGGGGTGGTTGCGCTGAACCCGTGTCCCGGTCTGCCCCTCGAAGGCGAAGCCCCCGCCCAGGGAGACGGGCCCCTGGGCCACGGCGTAGACCTCCCCGTCCGCCCCCCGCAGGGGGGTGAGGAGGAGCGTCCCCCCGAGGAGGCTCTTCGCGTCCCCGATGGCCGAGACGGAGACGTCGAGCCGGGAGCCCCGGCGGGCGAAGGTGGGCAGGTCCGCCGTCACGGCGACGGCGGCCACGTTCTTCACCTTGAAGGCCGTCGAGGGGGCGTTGATGCCCAGTTTCTTGAGGAAGCTGGAGAGGGACTGGGCCGTGAAGGAGGGATCGCTGCCGTCCCCGGTGCCGTCGAGCCCCACCGCCAGCCCGTAGCCCACGAGCTGGTTCGAGCGGATC
>CAYMWZ010000227.1:0-5280 GCA_964394385.1 uncultured Nitrospinaceae bacterium
AGCTCCTGCGCCGCTGGGCGGTGGCGCTGCGCGAGCTGGCCGCCCGGGAGGGCGCGGCCCCGCCCTGGCGGGAGCTGGCCCTCATCTACCGGAGGCTCGAGGCGCGCGGGGAGATCCGCGGGGGGCGCTTCGTCGCGGGCTTCGCCGGGGAGCAGTTCGCCCTCCCCGAGGCGGTCGAGGCCCTGCGCGCCCTCCGCCGCGCGGGGGGAGAGGAGGAGACCGCCATCGTCCACGCCGCCGACCCCTTGAACCTGGCGGGCGTCCTGACGCCCGGGCCCAAGATCTCCTCCCTCTCCCAGCAGGTCATCCTCTACCGCGGCGGCCTCCCCGCCGACCTGGGGAGCCTGGGGGAGGTCAGGAGCCGCCTCGAGAACCGCCGGCTGGGCCCGACGGTGTGAGCCCCGCGGCCGGGGCGGGAGGAGGAGCCGACATGGCGGGATGGGAGTACGAGGTGAAGGAGATCTTCGGCCCCTGGACCACCGAGACGGTGGAGGAGGAGGAGGCCATCGCCGCGACGCGGGACCACCTCAACCGGCTGGGCCGGGAGGGCTGGGAGCTGGTGAACGTGATCCATAGGCCCGACCCCAAGAGCGGGATCAGCGACTACTACATGATCCTCAAGCGGCCGGTCCGGCGCCGGGCGCCCGCGCGGGCCAAGCGGAGGGTGAGGCGCAAGTAGGCGCGCGAGGAGATCCCCGATGGCTCTCTCCCCCGACCCCCGGGAGTTTCTCAAGCTCTCGACCACGAACGTCTCGGACGCCCTGGACCGGCTGGGCATAAAGGGGGCCCCCCTCGGGATCCGGCCCCTCTGGCCGGGCTGCCCCAAGCTCGCGGGCCGGGCCGTGACCATGCGGCTCGTCGCGGAGGGGCGCGACTCCCCCGTGAACGGGACGCTCCGGGCCATCATGTCGGGGGCGCCGGGGGACGTCCTCGTCATCGACCACGGGGGCCGGGCCGACGTGAACAGCGGGGGCGGCATCGCCATGTTCACCGCCCGGGAGCGGGGGCTCGCCGGGGCGGTCATCGACGGGGTCTCCCGCGACGTGGACGAGTGCCGCGAGATGGGCTTCCCGGTCTACGCGCGGGGGGTCATCCAGACCTCCATCCGGGGCCGCTGCGCCTTCGGCGGGATGGGGATCGAGGTCGGCTTGGCAGGGGTGCGCGTGCGCCCCGGGGACCTCGTCGTGGGGGACGAGAACGGGGTCGTGGTGGTGCCGGGGGAGGCGGCCCCCGAGGTGCTGCGGGCCGCCCGGGCCTGCGCCGAGGCCGAGGAGCGGGTGAAGGCCTGGATCCGCGAGGGGGTGGACCCTGTCGAGGCCCACGAGCGGGTGCGCTACGACCGGATGACCGCCCGGGAGGGGTAGGCCCCCTTCTCCGCCCCCGGGCGGAGAGTGTGGTATCCTCCGGGGAATCCGCCCTTCATGAAGCGAGCGGCCGGCCGGCCGCTCGCGCCGCCCGCGTATGGAGGAAACCGCCATGCAGGAGACTCTCGGGAACTGGGCCGCGCCGGCGGTGTGGGTGGGGATCGTCATCACCCTCATCGGGGTCGTCATCCACTTCACGCCCGGCCAGGTGTTCCTCCGGGCCACGGCGGGGGGCTGGCTCCAGATCGGGCAGAGCTTCTTCCTCTTCGCAATCGCGGCGGGGATGCTCGGGAGGAGATAGGCGGCCGGACGTGGGGCAAGGCCCTCCGCCCTCCGGGGCGGGGGGCGGGGGGCGGAGGGCGCGGAGAGGCCCGGTGGACAAGATCGAGTGCGTGGCCCGGATTCCGCTCTTCGAGGGGTTTCCCAAGCGGCTCCTCAGGAAGGTGAGCGGGCTCTGCGTGGAGCGCCGCTACCGCGAAGGCCAGCTCCTCTGCCGGGAGGGGGCGAGCGGGGTGGGGCTCTTCTTCATCATCGAGGGGCGGGTCGAGGTGTTCGGGATCTCCCGCTCGGGGGGGGAGCGCCGCCTCGCCGTCCTGGGGCCGGGGGAAGTGGTCGGGGAGATGATGATCCTCGACAACCAGCCCCGCTCCGCCAGCGTGCGGAGCCTGGAGCCCGTCCTGTGCTACCTCGTGCCCCAGTGGGATTTCAAGCGCCTCATGAGGGACCACCCCGAGATCGCCGTCAGGCTCCTCCCCACCCTGGCCGGCCGCATCCGGGAGCTGGACCGGACGCTCCTGGCCTGAGCCCCCCGCCGGCCGATGGCCCGCCTCCTCCTCAAGCGCGCCTACGCGCCCTCCGCCGCCGGGGACGGCCTGCGCGTCCTCGTGGATCGCATCTGGCCGCGGGGGGTGTCGAAGGAGCGGGCGCGGATCGACCTTTGGCTCAAAGACATCGCCCCCTCGGCCGCCCTCCGCCGGTGGTTCGCCCACGACCCCGAAAAATGGCCCGAGTTCCAGAGACGCTACCGGGCGGAGCTCAGGCGCGAGCCCGCCAAGGGCGCCCTCGAAGAGCTCCGCGCCCTGATCAAAAAGCACAAGACCGTGACGCTCGTGTTCGGCGCCCGGGACGAGGAGCGGAACCAGGCGGTGGTGATCAGGGGGGTGGCGGGGTAGGGGGACGGATACCAAAGATTACCCTTAGTGGATATTAGGGCGAGATTTCAATTGCGCCTCCATTTGGGAGTTTGATGTGTTCAGGACCGTAAAAGTTTCGTCGAAAAGACAGATTCTCGTAGTGAAATCCATTGTGAATTAATGAGAAGTCTGGTTCTGGAAGGTTAAGCCAAGGATCTTCCGAAAGGTCTGGTGATTTTAGCCGTGTTCCCCCGATAGCAATTTGTTCCGTTCCATAGTGTTTGAGGTAGGGGGGAGGAGTATCAGGCTGCTCTTTCTGCGTTATGGCTGCCTGCCGCAACTTTCCGATATCTGTATATAACTTTTCCTGCGCACCTTTGAACGCAGCACTTATGTGGCTTTGCATTTTTTGGGTGCCGTCTAGGTCTGCTGGATGACTTATGGACTTGTTGGCGACAATGATTGTCAGGGGGATGTCCATGTCTGTGTCATGCGGTTTAATATTACACAATAACATTCGCGGCTTGATTTGTTTGAAATCGTCGTGGGCGATAATGGTATTTCGCAATTTCAAAAGATGCGTGATTATTCACTTGACGAAAGAACCCCCAAGGTGTATATTTTAATTGGCCTTGGATTTCCCGGTCTTTTTCGGGGTTTCCTGGGCGGCTTTTTTGAGCTTTTCAACAACCTTTTTCGGGAGAATCCGCTCCATCACCTCTTGGTTGGTGAGTTCCTGGGCGGGCTTCTTCTGGTTCTTCTTGGGGGTCATGGCAATGCCTCAGACAGCAAATATGAACCTGATGGACCTAGTTGAACGATTCGGGGACGAGGATGCCTGTTGGGACTACCTGGAGAAAATCCGCTGGCCCGATGGCGTCTCATGCCCCAAGTGCTCCTCTGGCCGGATCACCCGTATCAACGACGGGCACAAGTTCCATTGTAACGCTTGCGGTTACCAGTTCACGGCGACCGCCGGGACCATCTTCCACGATACCCACCTTCCGCTCCGCAAGTGGTTCGTTGCTCTTTACCTTATGATTGAGTCCCGCAAGGGCATTTCCGCCAACCAAATGAAGCGGACGCTCAAAGTCGCTTACCGGACGGCCTGGTATCTCTGCCATCGCATCCGGGCGGCTATGGCGGAACTCAACGCCGAGCAATTGAGCGGAATCGTCGAGGTGGACGAAACCCTCATCGGCGGAAGCGTAAAGGACATGGGCCGGGGCTTCAAGGGGAACAAGACCATCGTGGTCGGGGCCATCCAGCGCGAGGGCAAGGTGCGGCTCCAGACCATCAAGGTCGCCGACAAGAAAACGCTCCATAGGTTCATCAAGGAACACGCCCAAGACGATACCGAGGTCATCGTGACGGATGAATGGCCCGCCTACAAGGGCATCGCGGACCACAATACGAAGCATGAGACGGTCAACCACAGCGAGGAGGAATGGGTCCGGGGCGAGTTCCATACCAACACCATCGAAGGCGTCTGGAGCCTCTTGAACCGCTCGATTATCGGGGCATTCCATAAAGTCTCCGCGAAGCATCTTGACGCCTACCTCGATGAGCTTGAGTGGCGGTTCAACAACCGGAAGAACCCTTTCCTGTTCAGGGACACCATGAAGAAGCTCCTCGGGGCGGAAGTGTTGATGTTCAAAATGTTAACCCAATGATATTGACGGTTCCTCAGTATAATCGAAAGCATTGTATGCTTTTAGGTTTCCTTCTTCGGAGAAAAATAACTCTATCCTTTTCTTACATTTATATTCATAGTTTCTTTTCTTGGGGACGCCATATCTCAATGAAAATTCAATGCTTCCATGCGCGACTAAGTTATTTAGGTTTATCCCGGTGAGATCGATGGATCTGTCATGCACAAAATATATGCCCCCCATAGAGACAGTTCGGATCACGTTCTTTGGCATTGGCACATTACTTACCCTGTCCATAAATTGAGTCCTCAACTCAACGACTTCTATTTCTATGGGGAAAAGAGCTTTGCTGACAACTATGAATCCTAACTTTATGGCTCGCATAATTTTGGGATCTTTTCTGTCCGGGACAAATGAAACCTCTGCTTTTAAAAATGTGATCTTATTCTCTGGGCTTCTTTGGGACTGCCACTCAGAAAACCGCAAAAGTCCAGAAGTCACAAACGCAAAGGCCGCTAATGCACCCAAGTAAATGTAAGCCAACGGCAATTTCTCAATCAAAGCTATCACAACCCAAACCCCCGGACCCACAAATGGCCAAATCCACCACCGGACAATCCCGGCAACCAACTCCCACAGGCTCTGCTCCCTCGCGCTTTTCCAAAATCCAGTCCATGCCATTCCTTGCCCTCCCGGTCTCCCGAAAGGGCTACCCTACCACTTGGGGGCTCTTTCGTCAAATGCATAATCACGAAAAGATGTCTATGCATTTTGCCGGAAAATCCCTGTGTATTCATCAGGGCCTTTAGAGGATAACGAACGAACCCCGTTTCGGTTTTGGAATTTAGAAAGGGTTTTGCATAGCGAATAACAGCCGAATAGAGAAGGCTGGAAAGAAGAACAAAATCTTCGGACTCGACTAGGCTGCAAAGTTTTTCTAATGCTTCTAATGACGCCCGAAAGTTCTGAAATGCTTTGATTCCAATTTCGCAATCGCGTTTATGGAGATTGAATTCGTCCATTGTATTTCCCCCTATTTCTGCCCCCCCCTCACGCCGCCTCCTTGTGGGTGGGGATCTTCTGGATCACCTTCTTCATCTTCCGCTCGGCGCGCCAGAGGTCGAAATCCTG
>CAYMWZ010000228.1:0-5258 GCA_964394385.1 uncultured Nitrospinaceae bacterium
CGGCCCTGGGGATCGTGGGGGTGGGGCGGATCGGGGCGGCCCTCGGGCGCAAGGCCCGCGCCTTCGGGATGAGGCTCCTGGCCCACGATCCCTACGCCCGGGAGGCCGTCCTCCGCCGGCTTGGGGCGGAGAGGGTCTCCCTCCCCAGACTCCTCAAGGAGTCGGACTACGTCTCCCTGCACGCCCCCCTGACCGCGAAGACCCGGGGCATGATCGGCCCCCGGGCCCTCGGCCGGATGAAGCCCGGGGCCATCCTCGTGAACGTGGCGCGCGGGGAGCTCATCGACGAGCGGGCGCTCGCCCAGGCCCTCCGCGAGGGCCGCCTCCGGGGGGCGGGCCTCGACGTGCTCGCCGAGGAGCCCCCCTCCCGCGACCACCCCCTCATCGGGCTCCCCAACTGCCTCATCACCCCCCACAGCGCCTGGTACAGCACCGCCTCCCAGGAGGACATGCGCCGCAAGGCGGCCGGGGAGGTCCTCCGCGTCCTCCGGGGAAGGAAGCCCAGGTACCGGGTGGTGTAGCCGACGGGAAGGTTCCGGACGGGCTACTTCTCGATCGGGAATCCCACGATGCTCCCCCACTCGGTCCAGGAGCCGTCGTAGACGCGCGCGTTCCCGTAGCCCAGGAGGTGCCGCATGGCGAACCAGACGAGGGTGGCGCGGTGGCTGAGGCGGCAGTAGGTGACGATGTCCCCCTTGCGGCCCGGCGAGGCCCCGGCCGCCTCGAAGATGGCCCTGAGCTCCTCGGGAGGCTTGAAGGTGTCGTCCTCGTTCACGATCCGGCGGAAGAAGAGGTGGACCGCCCCCGGGATGCGGCCCGTCCGCTCGGCCCCGTGGTCGAAGCCCGGGGGCGGCATCACGCGCTCCCCCCGGTACTCCTCGGGGGAGCGCACGTCCAGGAGGAGCCGGCCGGGGCGCCCCAGCCGGGCGCGGACGTCATCGCGCCCGACGCGGATGGAGGCGTCACCCGCCTCGGCCGGGCGGTAGGCCACCGGCCGGGGGCGGGGGATCTCCCGCGAGAGGGGCCTCCCCTCGGCGGCCCACCGCTTCTTCCCCCCGTCGAGGAGGCGCAGGCGGGCGTGGCCGCACATGGAGAGCACCCAGAAGGCGTAGCTGCCGAACTGGACGGGGTCGCCGTAGAGGACGAGGGTGGTCTCGGGGGAGACCCCGATGCGCCCGAGCCGCCCCCCCATCTCCTCGGGCGCGGGAAACTCCCGGTTGGTCTCGTGCCAGAGGGCCGCCTTCCAGTACCACCAGACGGCCCCGGGCACATGGCCCTCGCGGTAGGCCGAGTCGTCGTCCTTGAAGGAGACCTCGACGACGCGGACGCCTGGATCATCCAGATGGTCCTCAAGCCACGAGGCCGGGACCAAGGGGCTCTCGCCGGGGGGCTTTTGGAAACTCACCGAGACGCCATCCTCTCCTGCCTCCTCATTCCACCCGCGCCGAGCCGCTGAGCTGGCGCCGGAAGTCCCACCACTTCCACCTTTCGGGAATCACGGTGACGCGCACCCGGATCTTCCGGGCGATGGGGGTGGTCTGATACGTCGCCCACATCTGCGGGCCGAAGAACTCATCCACCACCGTCTTGAGCCCCTCGTGATCGGTCCCCAGGACCTCGGAGACCTGGGCCTTCCCCTCCACGAGGACCGCCCGGAAAGGGGGCACCTCGTCGTCGACGCAGACGGAGATGGCGGGGTTCCGCCTGAGGTTGCGGACCGTGACCGAATCGGCCCCCGTGCTGATGAAGAAGGTCCCGTCCTCGGGGGAGAACTTGTAGACGAGCGGGACCACGTGCGGGGAGCCTCCCTTGCTGACGGTGGCGACGCGCGCCATCCGGCCACGGCTGCTCAGAAACTCGTCCATCTCCTTGGGCCGCTCTGGCATGGGCTTACCTCCCGAAGTGGAATTCCGCTCGACCGAGGCGCTCCCTCGCGCCGGGGACTTCAGCGCCACCGGACCCCGTTCATGATCCCCCGGGGGCGCTTGCCCGCGAGGACGCGGTGGACGTTGGCGAAGAACGCCTCAAGCTCCGTGGCCAGGAGGGCGTCGTCCCCCCCGGCCACGTGGCCCGTGGGGATCACGTTGGGGTGGCGCAGGAGGGGATGGTCCACGGGAAAGGGCTCCGGCTCAAACACGTCGAGCCCCGCTCCGCCCAGGCGGCCCTCCCGGAGCGCCCCGAGGAGCGCCTCCTGATCCACCAGGGGCCCCCGCCCCAGGTTCAAGAGGACGGCCCCCCGGGGGAGGGCCTCGAGCTCCCGCTTCCCCACGATGTGGCGGGTGTCCTCCCTCAGCCACACTCCGAGGAAGAGCACGTCCGAGGAGCCGAAGAGCGTCGCCTTGTCCACGGGCTTGGCGCCGATCTTGCGGTCGATCCATTTGGGCAGGGTGGTGCGGTTCCAGTAGCGGACCGGCATCCCGAATCCCTTGGCGCGCTGGGCGAGCCCCCGCCCGATCTCCCCCATCCCCAGGATGCCCAGCCGCATCCCGCGCAGGCGGCGCATCCCCTGGACCTGGGCCCAGTTGTAGGCGCTGCCGTCGGGACGCGTCGGGGAGAGGGGCCCCCGCCACTCCCCCCGCGCCCGGCGGGCGGCCTCGAGGAGGTTGCGGCTGAGGGCCAGGAGGAGGGCCATGGCGTGGTCGGCCACCGAGTCCACGATGGGGCGCTGGAAGCCGGCCACGGGGACGCCGGCCGCGGCGGCCGATTCGAGGCCGATGCGCTCCCCGAACACCGTCCCCGCGTGGATGAGCCGGAGCCGCCGCCCCCGCTCGAAGAAGCCGCGGGGGAGGGGATCGTTCCGGCACAGATAAAACTCCGCCCCCTCCAGCGCCTCCAGGCGGGCCCGCTCGTCGGTCTCCATGACGAGCTCGATCCGCTCCGCATCGAGGGCGGCCTCGACCCGCCGGGAGACCTCCTCCGAAACCGGGCGCCCCCGGAGCGCGTTCAAGGCGGGCATGTAGGCGGTCACCACGCGGACGCGGTCCGGCATCCTTTCCCCTCCCAAGAAGCCGCCCCACTTTAGCCCCTCATCCCCCTCGAGAGAAGCCCCCGGCGCCTCCTGGCCCATGCGGGAGAGAGGAGAAGACGCGGAGTCCTGGCGCGCGGCAGGCCGCCTTCCAGGCGGACTTCTGGGGCTGGGGTTGGGGACAAAAGGAGGGGGCGCGAGAAAAAACGCCTCCCCTCCCGCAGGACAACGGGACAAGGGGAACGCCCCGCCGCGGGAGGGGCGCTTCCCGAAGCCTTGGGGGCTCAGATCCCCGGGCCGGCGCCGGGGGGCGCCTCAGCCCCGCGCGTGTGGTCCGCGCGGGCCGCTCCCTCACCTCCGCCCGTAGGCGCTCTGGAGGATGTCCACCGCGAACACGATCATCCCCAGGGAGCCCAGGATGGCGGGGATCACCCGGACGTTCGCGACGACGATCCCGAGGTCCCAGGCGCCGACGAAGTGCCCCGCGTACAAGGCCCCCAGGTATCCGATCACGACCTTGCCGCAATAGGACTTCGCCCCGGCCACCACGTAGTACTCGAGGCCGAAGTGGAGGACCGCCGAAACCGCAACGCTGATGATGAGCAGGATCAGAAACTCGGGGAATCCCATCGGTGCTTCCTCCCTCACGGATCGGGCGGAGAGCGATGGGCGGTCAAGGGCACGAGGATGAGGGGCCCGGAGGGCGGCGCTTTGAGGCCCCCGGTTTCCTCCAGGAGAAAAATCGGGCGGACAGGAAATTTTTATAATGATGCCAAGAGTCTGTCAAGAAGGAGCCCCGGCGGCCGCCCCCCGGGGGGCGGCCGCCGGACCAGCCTTACGCGGAAGAACGCCCTTCCCAGACCCTCTCGAACTTGGCCCGGTGCTCCCGGGGCAGCGGCGAGACGACGAGGGAGATGCCCACGAAGAGGATCGTGTTCACGAGCAGCGCGAAGAACCCCGGCGCAGGCGCCCCGCCCACGTTGATGGGGGGCGGCGTGGGGGACCAGAAGGTGTAGTAAGTTCCCAGCGCCACTCCTACGATCCAGCCCACCTCGGCCCCCAGCTTCGAGGCCCGCCTCCAGTAGAGCCCCAGGATCAGCATGGGGAGGAACTGCATGTGGTACATCACGACCAGCCGGACGAGCGCCCAGATGCCGGGCGGGCGCTGGAGGGCGATCCAGATCGCCAGGAGGCCGAAGACCACCATGGCCCACCTTCCGATCCGGACGAGCTGCGCGTCGGAGATGTCCGGCTTGATGTAGCGGCGGATGATGTCCTTCGAGAGCATCGCGTCCGCCCCCACGAGCCCCGAGTCCATGGTAGACATGCCGCAGGCCCACACCACGACCACGAACCACGCCATGAGCCAGGGCGCATGCTGCTGCATCGCCATCAGGATGGCGTTGTCGTTCGGCTTGATTCCGGGGCCCACGAGCTTCTGGCTCGCCATCCCCAAAAAGATGAAGAACAGGACCATCATGAGGATCGAGCCCCCGGTGAGGAGGACGTTCGTGCGGAAGGCGTCCAGGCCCCGGATGGTGTACATGCGCGTCATGCGGTCGGACATGGTGAGGGGGTGGGAGAACATGAACAGCACCCACCCGAGAAAGAGGCCGTAGGCGGCCCAGTCCTGGCCGTGGATGGTGTATTTGGGTTGGAGGTCGACCATCAGCTTGGTGTAGCCCCCCACGGCGTTCAGGAGGGCGAACACGGCCGCGAAGCCGAAGAGGAGGAGCACCACCCCCTGCAGGACGTCGGTGTAGATGACGGCCCGCATCCCCCCGTAGGTGGTGTAGGCCACCGTGAACACCACCAGGATGAGCACGCCCCAGACGTAGGGAAGGCCCGCGAACCTCTCCAGGATGAAGCCCATGGCGACGGCGTTCGAGGCGTAGTAGGGGATGAGGAAGATGATGCTCAACACCGCCCCGAACAAGCGCAGGAACTCGCTCTGGTAAAAGTCCCCGTAGAAGTCCTGGGGGGTGGAGTAGTTGAACTTCTTGCCCACCGGCCAGAGGCGCTTGCCCACGAACCAGAGGCCGAAGACCATCAATATGTAGGCGAAGCCGTAGCCCAGGAAGTTCACCCCGTGGTCGTAGAAGAAGCCCACCGTGCCCAGGTAGATGCCCCCCGAGGCGATGGTGGCCACGATGGTCATCGTGTTGGCGAAGGGGCCGACGCTGCGGCCCGCGACGTAGTAGTCCTCCTCGGTCTTGATCCCGGTGCTGTACTTCCACGCGACCCAGGCCGTGATGAGGAGATAGACGATGAGCCACGCGAAAATGTAGTACGG
>CAYMWZ010000229.1:0-5248 GCA_964394385.1 uncultured Nitrospinaceae bacterium
GATTGACGTTGAGATCGAAGAAGCGGTCGTAGAGGTCCTGCAGGGCGATCTGAAAATCGGCGAGACGCAACTCGTAAGGCAGGACCCCGCGCTGGTTGAACCGGTCTGGGTCCGGCTTGGCTCGAAGCACCTGGACCATTCGGCAGGGTGGCCTAATGCCTCGCGGTGAGCCTGGCCGGATAGGGTAGTTCCTCGGGATCGACGGGTATCTCCACGACGCTAGGGACGTCCAAAGAGAGGGCCTCCTTGACCGCGTCCGCTACCTGATCAGGGTGTTCGACGTAGTAGCCCCTGGCGCCGAAGAGGTCCGCGAGCTGGTCGTAGCGGGGGTTGGTGATGTCGGCGCCGACGTAGCGCTTGTCGTAGAGGAGGGTCTGGTAGGCCTTCTCGGATCCCCATTCGTTGTTGTTGAAGACGATGGTGCAGACGGGGATGCGCTCGCGGACTGCGGTCTCCAGCTCCTGGACGTTCATCAGGAAGCCGCCGTCGCCGTGGATGGCGAGGACGGGGGCTTCGGGCCGGGCCAGCTTGGCGCCCAGGGCGATAGGGAAGGCGAACCCCAAGCCACCCAGGTCAAGGGGTGTGAGGAAGGTGTTGGGGCGGGTGAAGTGCAGGCGGTCGTAACCGAAGGCGGGGCAGGCGCCCGCGTCCAGGGTCACGATGGTGTCGGGAGGAAGGACCCGGCGCAACTCGTGGTAGACGCGCTGGGGCTTCATCGGGGTGGAGGAGAGGTTGGCCTCCCCTTGCAGGCGCGCAAGGCGCTTTTCACGGAGGGATCGGGCTTCGGTGAGCCAGGGGGTCGCAGGTGGGGGCGCCTGCGCCACATCTCGGAGGTCTCCCAAAAGTTGATTGAGAACGGCCTTGGCGTCGCCGACGAGGCCGGCGGCAACCGGGTAATTGCGGCCCACCTCCTTAGGGTCTATGTCCAGTTGGACGAGGGGGACCTCGGGGCGGATGAAGCGGGCGTCGTAGAAGCTGGTGAACTGACCGAGGCGGGTGCCCAGGGCCAGAAAGAGGTCTGCGGCTTTGCAGGCCTCGCCGGCCTCGGGGGAGCCGGCGCGGCCGAGGGGACCGATGTAGAGGGGATGGTCGTTAGTCACGGCGTCGTTGCGGCCGTACGCGGTGATAATGGGTGCCCCGATAAGTTCGGCCAGCCGGACCAGCTCGTCCGAAGCCTCTGCGGCAGTGATGCCGCCGCCGGCGATGATCAGTGGCCGCTCAGCGCGTCCGATGAGCTCGGCCGCCCTGCGGACCAGCGCGGGGTCCGCCGGCTGTCGGTGGACGACACGGTAGCTCTCGGGGGGACGCGGCTCATAGTCGATCTCCGGGCCGTTCATCACGTCCGCGGGGACCTCCACGAAGACGGGGCCCTTCTTGCCGGCCATGGCGGTGCGGAAGGCGTATTGGAACACCTCGGGGATACGCTCAGGCCGGTTGACCTGGATGGAGAGCTTGGTGACGGGCTTGAACATAGAGACGAGGTCCAGCTCCTGGAAGGCGTCCCGGCCGTGGTGGGAGGTCTCCGGGGTACCTGCGATGGCGATGACGGGTGAGTGGCCGAGGTAGGCGCTGGCGACGCCGGTGATGAGGTTGGCGCCGGCCGGGCCCGCGGTGACCAGACAGGCGGCGGGGTTACCGGTGATCCGGGCGTAGCCGTCGGCCATGAAGGCGGCCCCCTGCTCGTGGCGGACGCCGAGGTAGGAGATGTCCTCCCGGCCATAGAGGGCGTCCAGGGCCTCCAGAAAAGTCGAGCCGACGATACCGAAGACGCGAGAGATCCCTTCGTTCTGGAGGACTTCGATGAGGGCGGCGCCGGCTTTCAAGGTGGGCATGGGGTCCTCCCGAATGGCAGTCATGCATACTATACGGCGATGCAGGACTTCGTAAGCGATGCGGTAACGGAGACCATCGTCGGGGAGCCTGACGTGGTCCGTGAATGGCAAGCGGGGACGCCCAAGACGTGGGGATACCTCGCGGGACGGGCAGTGGGCCGGGCGCGGCGGGCGGCCGGTCGGGAGCTTACCGAGAGCGAGCGGCGGGCGGTGTGGGCCGCGCTATGGGGAAGGCTGCAGGAGCTGGGTAGGGGGCAGTAGGCGGAAGGCGATAGCGCCGCCGCGGGACGCGTGGCAAATGCAAAGGCGGGGGAAAGCCCCCGCCCTTGCGAGAAACGTGCTTGACCGGACGCGCTACACGGGGACCGCGGCGACGCAGCGCTGGATGAAGGCCTTGGTCACCGCGATGGTGCGCTCCTTGTGCTGCGGCTGGCGGCCGAAGCCATGGGGGGCGTCCTGGAAGGCCTCGATGTGGCACTCCCCCCCGGCCTTGCGGTACAGCTCCGCGAACTTTTCGACCCACTCGAAGGGAACGCTGTCGTCGGCGGTGCCGTGGAGGACCAGGGTCGGCGGCAACTCGACCCGCTCGCGCCGCTCCAGGATGCGGACGGGGTTGGCGTCGATCTGGTTCTCGATAGTCAGGAAGAAGCGGTCGTGCCGCTCTACCAGTTCGGTGTTCCCCTTCTCCTTGGCTCGCTCGTATCGAGCCAGGGGGTCGATGACGGGCCACTGGGAGATGACGTACTTCATGGAGGAGTCGAAGGCCTCTGCGCCGGGAAGGGGGATCGCCGAATGGAGGGGGTGCTTCGCCCGCATGGCGCAGAGGACCACGGTGTGGCCGCCGCTGGAGAAGCCGACGCAGCCCAGGGTGTTCACGTCGCCGTTCAACTTGGAGGCGTTGGCCTTGAACCAGCGGGCCGCGAGGTCGATGTCCTGCATCTGATGGGGATAGGGGTCGGGACCGATCCGGAACTCGGGGGAGAGGACGAGGATGCCGCTCTCCGCGAGGGGGGTATCGATCCACTCGTCGTTGAAGCGGTCTCCGGCGCTCCAGGCGCCGCCGTGCTGGTCCAGGAGCATGGGGAAGGGGCCGGAGCCCTGGGGCTGGTAGACCCGGGCGAGCATGGGGCTGGACCCAGCCCGGGGGATCTCCACGTCGAAGACCTTGATATCGAACTTGGCGGACGGGCTATAAACCACGGGAACCTCCTTAATGATTGCTTCGATAGTGTTATACTCCCGCCCGTCAAGGCCCTCCCCCTCCGAGGAACAGAACCACAGATTTCACAGATTGGGGCACGTCATGGGCTGAGTTACAGATCCGCCGGGGATGGAAGGGTACACCAGCGGGAGTACGGGCTAAGGATCACGCGGTAAGAGGACAGCGATGAATTTCGGGATTTTCACCATGTTTCCGGTGCGGGAAGGGGGGACGCAGCAGGCGGTGATCCGGGAGTACCTGGACCTGGCGGACGTAGCCGAACAGGTGGGGATCGACGTGTTCTGGCTAGGGGAGTCCCATTTCCGGCGGCAGCGGGCGGTGCTGGCCTCGCCCTTGATTGCGGCCAGCGCGGTGGCGGCGAGGACGAAGCGGATGCGGGTCGGGATCGCGGTGCAGGTGCTGCCCCTGGCGAACCCGGTCCGGGTGGCGGAAGAAGCGGCGATGGTGGACCACATCAGCGGAGGCCGGCTGGACTTCGGGGTCGGCCGTAGCTCCTTCCTGGAGTCCTACCAGGGGTACGGCGTGAGCTACGAGGAGAGCCGGCCGCTTTTCTTCGAGGCGCTGGAGATCATCAGGAAATCCTGGGGGGAGGAACCCTTCACCTACGAAGGCAAGTACTACCGGTTTCACGACGTTGACGTGGTGCCGAAGCCGTTGCAGAAACCCCACCCGCCGATCCGAGTGGCGGTGGAGAGCCGGGACACCTTCTCGCTGATGGGCCGGTTGGGGTTCCCCATCTTCATCCGGTACCAGATGTCGGTGGGGGAGATCCAGGACCTCCTGGGGCAGTACCAGGAGGAGAGGCACAACGCCGGGTTCGATGGACCCAATGACGTGATCCTCCAGATCCCGGCCTACGTGGCCGAAACGGAGGCCGAGGCGTACGAGGAGCCGCGGGAGAGCACGATGCGGCAGCGGCGGCTCACCGCGCAGGCGGTGGCGGCGGGGCATGGGGCGGACCAGGAGACGGCGGAGCGGCTGGGGCGGCTCTACACCGAGAGTTACGACGACCTGCTGGGCCGGGTCGCATTCGGGACGCCAGAGCGGGTGGTGGAGCGCCTGGAATGGTTTCGCGACACCTTCGGGCTGAGCGGGGTGTCGCTGGACGTGAACCCCGGGGGACAGCTCCCGTACGACCGGGTGGTGAGGTCGGTGCGGTTGCTCTGCGATCGGGTGGTGCCAGAAATCCGGGGAAGTAAGGAAATGAGGAAGTGAGGAAATAAGGCGGAAGCGCCTATGGGTACGCGGCGAGAGGCGATCGGACGTCTTTGAAGGTGAGGTCCGTGGAGGTGACGACATCTACCACGGTGGGATGAGTGGCCTTGGCGGCCTGCTCCAGCGCGCGGGCGAGGGCTGACGGGTCTTCGACGCGGATCCCGTGGCAGCCCATGGCGCGGGCGATGGCGGCGTGGTCGAACTGGCCGAACTCCGAGGCGATGGGGCGGTCGCCCTGGCCGTGGCGGACCCAGCCCAGAGAGGAGTTGTTCATGACCACCACCGCGATGGGGATGCGTTCCTCCAGAGCGGTCATGAGGCCGTTCATCGCGATGGCGAAGCCACCGTCGCCGCAGACGGCGACGACGCTTCGGGTTGGGTGCACCAGCTTGGCGGCGAGCGCGGCGGGGATGGCGTAGCCCATGCCGCCGACGCCGGCGGGTTGGAGGTACTCCATCCCGGACTTGGTCTGGAAGTGGTGCATCATGAAGAGGCGGTTCTCGCCGGCGTCACAGGTGACGATGGCGTTCTCGGGGAGGGCTCGATGCAGCTCCTTGATGAGGCGCTCGGGTGCGATGGGCCCCGGTCCTTGGAGGGTATCAGGCAGCACCCCTCCCCGAACAGGCGAGGGCGCCTTTCCGACATCTTGTGGCGGCTGCCCACCATGAGGGGTGTCGAAGGAGGCATACTCCCGGTGAGCCCGCGCCGCCCTGCTTGCGCCGTCGAAGGTGGTAACTTCTGCGCGCCGCGCCGCGTTCGCTAGCTGGTCGAGGACGGACCTGGCGTCGCCGATAAGGGAGACCTCCACCGGGAGGCTCCAGGAGGCGTGGCGGGGCTCGACGTCGACTTGGATGAAGATTTGGCGCTGGGGGTCGAGCAGTGCGGGGTTCTCGTTGGCGGTATCGCTGGGCCCGAGCTTGGTACCCGCGGCAAGGATGAGGTCCGCATCCGCGACGACGGCGTTCGCAGCTTCTAGGCC
>CAYMWZ010000230.1:0-5243 GCA_964394385.1 uncultured Nitrospinaceae bacterium
GATGTTATAAGGTCAAATCGCTAGTTCTTATCCCTTCGATAAGATTTACTTACCAGGAGTCGCCCGGTGACCCTGCGCCAGTTCGAGGCGTTCCTCGCCGTGGCACGCGCGAAGAGCTTTCGCCGGGCGGCGGATCTGCTCCATCTGACCCAACCGGCCCTCTCCCAGCACGTCAGGGAGCTGGAGGGGGAGTTGGGCGCGCGTCTCTTCGATCGCCTCGGCCGGACGATCGCCCTGACCGAGGCCGGCAGACTTCTGGAAGAGCATGCCGTCCGCCTCTTCGCCACGCTCCAGGGCGCCCGGGACGCCATCGGCGAGCTCCAGGGTCTCACGCGGGGAAGTCTGCTGATCGGCGGGAGCACGACGCCCGGGATCTACGTCCTTCCCCGGCTCATCGCCGCGTTCCGGGCTCGCTATCCCGGGATCCAGGTGAGCCTCCGGATCGCCAACTCGCGGGTCATCGAGGAGCGGATCCGCGCCAACGAGCTGGACCTCGGGGTCGTCGGCGGCCACGTCCTCGGGCCGGGAGAGCGCTGCCTGGCGGCCGGCCTGCTCGACGAGCTGGTCCTGATCGTGCCCCCCAGGCACCCGTGGGCCCGGCGCCGCGCGATCCTGCCGGCGAAGCTCTCGGGCGAGCGCCTCTTGATGCGGGAGGAAGGCTCAGCGACGCGCCAGGTGACCGAGCGGGCGCTGACCGCGGCTGGGATCAAGTTCAGCGTCGCGATGGAGCTGGACCACACCGAGGCGATCAAGCAGGCGGTGATGGCGGGGCTCGGCGTGGCCTTCGTCTCGATCCACGCCGTCAGGGGGGAGCTAGGGGCGCAGCGGCTCAGAGCCCTGCGCCTGCAGGGCCTCCCGATCCGCCGGCACTTTCACGTGATCCACCACGAGGCCCGGACCCTGCCCCCGGCGGCGCGGGCGTTCGTCGAGCTGATTCACTCACCACCTCGTAGAGCCTGCGAGCCTCGGCGGGGGGGAGCTTCCGCTCGGCCAGGCCCATCACCCGAATCCTGAGCTGCCGGCGGCCCAGGCGGATCTCCAGCTCCTCGCCCACCCGCACCTGCCGGGCGGCCTTGGCCGGCTCCCCCCCGACCCGCACGGCGCCGCCCTCGGCCAGCTCCTTCGCGGCCGAGCGGCGCTTGACGAGGCGGCTGAGGGTCAAGAAGAGGTCCAGCCGCACGGGCCGCCCTACTGGCTGATTTCCTTCGGGTCGGCGACGATGCTCCGGGTCTTCTCCACCCTCACCTCGAACTCGAGGCGGGCTTTCTTCGAGTCGGTCAGGAAAACCAGGCGCTTTTCCTGGGGCTTGAGGGAGAACTCCTTGATGACGTCGGCGAAGCTCACCTTCCCGAGGAAGACGTTGGGGAGAAGGAAGTTATGTTCGTAGAGAAACAGGCTGGCCGACGGGTCCGGATTGATGAATTCGCGGTGGGTTTTCTCCAAGGAGCCGATCTCCTCGGACTCGAGGATGAGCTTCTCGTCCACCTTGAGCTTGTCCGACTTCCACCGCGGATCCCTCTGGTTCGAACCATACGCCCAAAAGAGCCGCTCCCGGCCCAGGATCTCGGCCGACTCAAGAAGCTGGACGCGCACGAGGCGAAAGGTCACCTGTTCCCGCACGTCGCGGAGGAGGGCCTCCAGGCCCCCGTTGGCGCGGGAGGCCTGGGGCTCAAAGTTGACCTCCAGGAAGGAGGCGCGCTTGAGCTCGGCGATCCACTCGCGACGCCGCTTGGCCCGCTTCTCAGCGAAAAGCTGGTCGCGAACCTTCCCTGCCACGCGGTCGAGGGTGATCACCTTGCCGGGCTGCGTTTCCACCACCCGGATCACGTGAAAGCCCACGCGCGTGCGCGTCGGCCGGCCCACCTCGCCAGGAGGCTGGGTGAAGACGATGGCCTCAAGCTCAGGGAACACCTCCCCCTTCTTGATGAAGCCCAAGTCCCCGCCCCCGCTGGCAGCGGGGCCCTCGGAGAGCTTCTTGGCCACCTCGGCAAAATCCGCCCCGTCGAGGGTGGCGGCCTTGTGGGCCTCCTCGGCCTTGCGACGCTTCTCCTCCACCTCCTCCTGCGAGGCGCCTTCGCGGACGGGGAAGAAGATCTGCCGGACCCGCCTCGCCTCGCCCTCGCGGAACTGATCGGCGTTCGCCTGGTAGAAGGCGGCCACCTCCTCCTCGCTCACGCTCACGCGGATGTCCACCTCCAAGCTCTCGGCCTTGCGCTGGAGGAGCCTCTCCCGCATCTTCTCGCGGTAGGCCTCGAGGGTGATGCCCTCGGCGCGCAACTGCCGCCGCAACTCCTCGGCCGTGAGCTTGGTGCGGTCGGTGACGGCGCTGACGGCCTGCTCGAGCTCCTGTTCGTTCACGGTGAGGCTCATGGCCTTGGCCCGCTGAAGGATGAGCTTGCTCTCGATGAGGGCGTCCAGGCCCTGGAGCTCGAGCTCCCGGCGGCGGCGCTCGAACTCCTCGCCCTTGTAGGCCTTTCTGATCTTCTCGACCTCCTCCCGGACGAAGTCCTGGAGCTCGCTGAGGGTGATGATGTGCTGGTCGACCTTGGCGACGATGCGCTCGATCGTGACCGGGGCCGCCAGGGCGGCGGGAATGGTTCCCGCCGAGAGAATGGCGATGAGGGCGATGATCCGGCTAACCCGCCAAACCATGATCAAGATTTCTCCAGTAGTAGCGGATGGAGGCCTTCGCCCTCAGGGCGGAGAGCCACTCGCGCACCCGCTTCCTCCCCTTCTCGGCCAGGAGCTCCGCCTCGATCTCTCTCCGCACGGCGTCCAAGGGCTGGACCCCGGCCGAGCGCCGCTCGGTCACCTGCAGGAGATGATACCCCGAAGAGCTGCGGACGACACGGCTCACATGTCCCTCTTCCAGATATTTAATCACGCTTTCGATGCTCTCGGGGAGCTCGCCCGGCTCGAAGAAGCCCAAATCGCCCCCACCTGCCCGCTCCGGCGCGATGGACTTCTCTCGGGCGATAAGGTCGAAGGAGGCCCCCCCGAGGATTTGGCCCCGGAGGCGGAGGGCCTCCTCCTCCGACTTCGTCACGATTTGGCGCACGCGCCACCGCTTGCCGACCCGGTAGCGCTCCCGGTTACGGGCGTAGTGGGCCTCCACCTCTTCCTCTGAAACCTTCACTTTCGAATAAACTTCCCGCTCCAGCAAAAGCTCGATCTCGAGCGTCTCCCGGACCGCCTGCACCCAATTGTCCCGCTCGATGCCCTCCTCCCGGAGGACCTCCCCGAGCCCCTCAGGGCCATATTGGCTGGCGATGGTCTCCACGTAGCGGCGCACCTGGGTCTCATCGACGAAGTCCCCGCTCTCGCGGAAGCGCTGGATCATCAGCCGACGCTCGACCAGCTGTTCGACGAGGATCCGCAACGCCTCCCTCGTCCCCCGGGCGGGGAGGGAGATTTTCCTCTCGACCATGAGCATGGCGTACAACTCGCCCAGGGTGATGGGTTCCCCGTTCACCTCGGCGATCACCGCCTGGAGGCTCCTCTCCCGGCGGCCCTGGGGGCCTTGGTCGCAGCCGGCAAGGAGCAGGGCGAGCGCCGCGACAAGCGCCGCGCCCAAAACCCCGCTCAGGGCAAGCCTCCCCGGCCCTCTCACGTCTCCTCCTCCTCGGCCACCGCCGAGGCGGCCAGCACCCCGGGCTCCTCCTCCGCCCCGCCCGCCGGCCCCGCGCACGCCTCGAACGCCTCGAGCAGGCGCACCAGCCGGGCGAAGTCCTCCTCCCACTCCCCCGTCAGCCCGCAACGGAAGCTGTGGGTGCCGGTGAACGTCATCCCCGGCGTTTCGAGGAAAGCCGCCGAGAGCTCATAGTCGCCCGGGGAGATCTCAAAATTCGCCTCCTTGCCGCGGGCGTGGAGGCTCTTGACCCCGCAGCGCCGGCAGCGGATGCGCAGCTCGCCCAACTGCAGCAAGCGCAGCGCCCGCTGGGGAATCGGCCCAAAGCGGTCGGCCAGCTCGCGCCCGATCTCGCGGACCTCCTCCGGCGCCGACGCCGAGGCGACCCGCCGGTAGACCTCCAGCCGCTCGACCTGAACGGGCACCCAAGTCGGGGGCAAGGCGCCCGCCACTGGGGCGACGACCTCGGGCTCACGCCGCTCGACGGCGTGCCCCTTGGCCTCCTGGATCACCTCCTCCAGCAACCTGCAGTACATCTCAAAACCCACCGCGGCGATGTGGCCCGACTGGCGATGGCCCAGGAGATGGCCCGCGCCGCGGATCTCCAAATCCCGCATGGCGAGCCGGAAGCCCGCCCCCAGCTCGCTCAGCTCCTCGAGCGCCTGGAGGCGCTCGCGGGCCTCCTGGGTCAGGGCCTCCCCCCCGGGCACAAGCAGGTAGGCGTGGGCCTGGAAGCGGTCGCGTCCGACGCGGCCGCGCAGCTGGTAGAGCTGGGCCATCCCGAGCATTTCCGCCCGGTTGATGAGGATGGTGTTGACCGAGGGGATGTCGAGCCCGCTCTCGACGATGGTGGTGCAGAGCAGGATGTCGGCCTTGCGGGAGACGAAATCCTCCATCACACGCTCGAGCTCCTGCTCCCTCATCTGGCCGTGGGCGACGAGGAGGCGCGCGCCCGGGGCGACGTTCTGGATGAAGCGCTCCATCGCGGGCAGGCTGTGCACCCGGTTGTGGACGAAGAAGACCTGCCCGCCCCGGTCGAGCTCGCGCCGGATGGCGTCGCCCACCAGCTTGGCGCTGAAGCGCGCGACATAGGTGCGCGGGGCCAGCCGGTGGAGCGGCGGGGTCTCGATGATGCTCATGTCGCGCGTCCCCGAGAGAGCCAGCTGCAAGGTGCGCGGGATGGGCGTGGCCGTCATCGTGAGCACGTCCACGTCGACACGCAGCTTCTTGAGCTTCTCCTTGTGGGAGACGCCGAAGCGGTGCTCCTCGTCGATGATGAGGAGACCCAAGTCCTTGAAGGAGACGTCCCGCTGCAAGAGCCGGTGGGTCCCGATCACGATGTCCACCTTCCCCGAGGCGAGGCCCTCGACCACCTCGGCCTGCTCCCGGCGGCTGCGGAACCGCGAGAGCATCTCCACCCGGACCGGCAAGGGCGCGAAGCGCTCGCGGAAGGTGTCCCAGTGCTGGTGGGCCAGAAGCGTGGTGGGGACGACGAGGGCCACCTGCTTTCCGGCCGTGACGGCTCGGGCCGCTGCCCGGAGGGCCACCTCGGTCTTGCCGTAGCCCACGTCCCCGCAGATGAGCCGATCCATGGGCCGGGGCCGCTCCATGTCGA
>CAYMWZ010000231.1:0-5233 GCA_964394385.1 uncultured Nitrospinaceae bacterium
GCTGGAAGATAAGCGCGTCCGCGAGGCCATGGCGCGGGCGGTCGACCGCCACGAGCTCCGCAAGTCCGTCCTCGGGCCCAGCGCCGAGGACGCGACGCACGTCCTCCATCCCTGGACGGAGGGCTACCTGAGCCCGAAGGAGTACCCCTATCCCTACGAGTACGACCTCGCGAAGGCGAAGAAGCTCCTCGCCGAGGCGGGCCACCCCAACGGCCTGGACATCGACCTGGTCGCGAACACGGGCGCCTACATCAAATCCAAGGAGGCGGCCGAGGTCGTGGTCGGCATGCTCAACAAGGCGGGCATCCGGGCGAAGCTCGTGGCCCTGAGCAGCCGCGGCTTCCGGAACAGCTTCATGAAGCACCGGAACAAGCCGGGCAAGGACTTCAAGCCCTTCCTCTTCTTCCAGTCGTTCGGCGGGGGAGGCGGCGACTCCGACCTCCAGCTCAACGCCATCTTCGACTGCAAGGGGGCCTGGAGCGGCTGGTGCGACAAGGAGATGGGGAAGATGGTCGACCAGGCGTCCTCCCAGATCGACCCGGAGAAGCGCCACCAGATCTTCGCCGACGTCGCGAAGAAGGGAAGCGACGATATCGCCGTCATCCCCCTCTACCGGCTCCACGCTACCTTTGGTCTCAGCAACCGCGTGGACTGGGATCCCCGGGTGGACGAGCGGGCCATGATCTGGGAGATCGGCCTGAAGTAGCGCAGCGCGGCTTGGCATTCGCAGCGGGGGGCCGGCGGCCCCGGTCCGTTCCGGGGGCGCCGGCCCCTCTCTGTCTCCAGCCAAAGCCTGAGAGCGAGCCGGCCTTTGGCCTCCATCACCTTGATCGAGAACTTCCGGGCGGTCTTCTACGCGCCCTTCTACGCGGCCCTCGCCCTGGGGGCCTACGCGGAAGAGGGCCTCGAGGTGCGCCTCCTCTCCTCGCCCGACCCGGCCCGCACCCCGGCCGCCCTCCTGGAGGGGAGGGGGGATGTGACGTGGGGCGGCCCGATGCGGGTGATGGTGGCCTGCGACCGGGATCCCGGCTGCGGGCTGGTGATCTTCTGCGAGGTGGTCGGGCGCGATCCCTTCTTTCTCCTCGGCCGCGAGCCCAACCCCCGCTTCCGCTTCGAGGACCTCCGGGGGAGGCGTCTGGCGACGGTGAGCGAGGTGCCCACCCCCTGGATGTGCCTCCAGCACGACATGCGCCTGGCGGGGGTGGACCCGGCCGCGGTCGAGCGAACCGCCGGCCGCTCCATGGCGGAGAACGCCGCCGCCCTGCGGGCCGGGGAGGCGGACGTCGTCCAGGTGTTCCAGCCCCTCGCCGAGGAGCTGGTGGAGGAGGGCGCGGGCCACATCTGGTACGCGGCCGCCGACCGGGGCCCCACCACCTACACCGCCTTCTACACGCGGCGGGAGATCTGGGAGCGCGACCCCGAATCCCTCCTCCGGATGACCCGCGCCATGTACCGCACCCAGCGGTGGCTCGGCGCCCGCGGGGGGGAGGAGATCGCCGGGCGCGTGGCCTCCTATTTCCCCGGACTTCCCCGGGCCACCCTGGCGCGGGCCCTCTCGCGGTATCAGTCGCTCGGCCTGTGGAACCGCACCCCCCTTCTCCCCCGGGAGAGCTTCGAGTGGCTCCGCGCGGCGTGCCGCTCCGGGGGGCTGATCCGGGAGGGAGCCCCCTACGAGCGCTGCGTGGAGATGCGCCTGGCCGAGCGGGCCGTGGCCGATGATCCCCCCCCGATGTAGAGGGCGGCCCGCCCTTTGGGCGGTTGCCACGGCGCCCGATTCCCCATAATTTGATGGCCCCTCACCCCCCAGGCGGCGTGGCGCCCGATGGCGGCGGGGAGAGGAGGGTTTCTCCCCCCCCTTCGCGGAGGAAGCCCCCGATGGCGTTCCGGCACAGGACCCCGGACGGCCGGGAGTACATCTCCCACCGGCCCCAGCTCATGGCGCGCGAGGCCATGGTGGCCTCCGGCCACCACCTCGCCAGCCAGGCCGGCCTGCGCGTCCTGGAGCGGGGGGGCAACGCCATCGACGCGGGCGTGGCGGCGGGGCTCTCGATGAGCGTCCTCCAGTCGGACATGATCTCCTTCCTGGGGGTGGCCCCCATCATCATCTACCTGGCCAAGGAGCGCCGGGTGGTCACCATCAGCGGGCTGGGCCGCTGGCCGAGGGCCGCCTCGCTGGAGTGGTTCCATAAGAATTGCGGGGGGGAGATCCCCGTCGGGGTCCGGCGGGCCGTCACCCCCTCCGCCCCGGACGCCTGGCTCACCGCGCTGAACCGCTACGGGACGAAGAGCTTCGCCGAGGTGGCCGCCGACGCCATCCTCCTCGCCGAGCGGGGCTTCCCGATGCACCACTTCATGCACGAGCACATCCAGGGCTCGCTCGACGCCTACTTCCGCTGGGAGGACTCCCGCCCCATCTACTTCCCGAGGGGGGAGCTCATCCCCGTGGGGCAGCCCGTCTACCACAAGGACCTGGCCGAGACCCTCAAGCGGATGGCCCGGGCGGAGGAGCGAGCCCGGGCGAGGGGCCGCAGCGCGGGGATCCAGGCGGCGCGGGAGGAGATCTACCGGGGCGAGACGGCCCGCCGGATGGTGGACTACGTCCAGCGCCACGGGGGGCTCCTGGCGATGGAGGATCTGGCCGACTTCCGCGTCCAGGAGGAGGAGCCCGTCTCGGTCTCCTTCCTCGGCCACGAGGTCTACACCTGCGGGCCCTGGTGCCAGGGCCCCGTGCTCCCGGCGGCGATGAACATCCTGGAGGGGGTGGACCTCAAGGGGCTCGGCCACAACACCGCGGCCTACGTCCACGCCCTCTTCTCGGCCCTCAACCTCGCCTTCGCCGACCGGGAGCGCTTCTACGGGGACCCGGAGTTCGTCGAGGTGCCCGTCGCGGGGCTGCTCTCCAAGGCCTACGCGGCCGAGCGCCGGCGGCTCATGGACCCGGCCCGCGCCTTCGTGGGGATGGCGCCGGCGGGGGATCCGTGGGCCCATCAGGGCGGCGCCCCCGCCTGGGGGAACGGCCGGGCGGCGGCCGTGGCCGGGGCCGCGGGGACGGCCGAGCCCCAGCACGACACCTCCTACTGCACGGCCGTGGACGCCGAGGGAAACGCCTTCTCGGCCACGCCTTCTGACCCCTCGGCCGACATGCCCTTCGTGCCAGGCGTGGGGGCCGCCGTGTCCTCGCGCGGCTCCCAGAGCTGGCTCGAGGAGGGCCACCCCAGCGCCCTGGCGCCCTGGAAGCGCCCCCGCCTCACGCCGAGCCCCGCCCTCACCTTGAGGGAGGGCCGCTTCTACATGACCCTCGGCACCCCCGGCGGGGACACCCAGCCCCAGGTCATGCTCCAGGCTTTTTTGAACCACGCCCTCTTCGGGATGCCGCCCCAGATGGCGGTCGAGGCCCCCCGGGCGGCGGTCTACAACTTCCCCAACTCCTTCTGGCCCCACCAGTACACCCCGGGCCGGGCTATGGCCGAGGAGCGCATCTTGAGGGATGCCGGCGGCGCCCTGGGCGAGATGGGCTACAAGATGGGCACCTGGCCCGACTTCCACTGGCCCGCGGGGAGCGTCTGCTCGATCGTCAAGGACCCCGCGACCGGCTGCCTTCTGGCCGGCGCCGACCCCCGGCGCGAGTCCTACGCCGCCGGGTGGTGAGGGCCGCGCGCGAGGGGCTTTCCGGCGCGATTTTTGATTTTTTCTCCCGTAAAATCCCGTAATATCGCGGAATACCCCGGAACCGGGCCCATGGCTTCAGGGGCTGCCTTCTCGCCGTGCAGGGTTTTGGGCGGAATCCCTCATCTCGCTCTCCTCGCCCGGCGGCCGGGCCTTGGGGCCCCTTCGCGGGGGCGCCCCTCCCGGATGCCAATCTAGGCTCGCCCCGGACGGGGGCGGTAACGGGAATTGCGCCCTGGTTCGCGCACGGGAGAATTTTGAGAAAGTGCCGGGAGGACGGGAGGAATCTGCCACCGAAGGGACGCCAGGGGAGGGCGGGCGATGCGCGTCGGCTTCATCGGGCTGGGGAACCTGGGGGGCGTCCTCGCGCCCCACATCGCGGCGGGGGGCTTCGAGGTGGCGGGCTACGACATCCTCCCGGCGCGCCTGCGCGCCCTCGGGAGGCGGGGGGTCCGCCCCGCCCGCTCGGCCGAGGAGGCGGCGCGCGGGGCGCGGTTCGTCTTCTTGTGCCTCCCCACCGAGGCCGCCGTGGAGGGGGCCCTGAGGGGCCCCCGGGGCGTCCTGGCCGGCCTGGGCCGGGGGGCGATCGTCGCCGACCTCGGCACGGTGCTCCCCGCCACATCCCGCCGGCTGGCCCGCTTCGTCAAGGAGGCGGGCGGGCGCTTCCTCGACACCCCGATCAGCGGCAACCGCTCGATCTCGGCCCAGAAGGGGGGGACGGTCATGGCGGGCGGGGCGGCCGCCGACTACAAGAGGATCCTCCCCGTCCTGCGCTCCTTCTCCCGGGCGCAGTACCGCATGGGCCCGGTGGGGGCGGGCGTCCTCATGAAGATCGTCATGAACACCGTGAGCGAGCTCAACCGCACCGTCCTGGCCGAGGGCCTGACGCTGGGGATGCGGGGGGGCATCGCCGGGAGGCGGCTTTTGGAAGTCCTCGCCTCGGGCACGGCCCACTCCAAGCAGCTCGACAACAAGGGCCCCCGCATGATCGCGGGGCGCTTCGGCCGGCCCGACTCCGCCCTGGCCATCTCGATCAAGGACGCCGAGCTCATGCTCCAGACGGGCCGCGACGTGGGCGCCCCCCTCCCATTGACCGCGCTCCGGCTCCTGCTCTACCAGGCGGCGGCCCAGATGGGCCACGCCGGGGACGACCCGGCGAGCGTCATCGCCTTCTACCAGAAGATGGCGGGCCGCCCGCGCCGGCGCTCCCGGCGGAAGTGAGCGCCCTTGCGGGGGGGATAGAAAACCGGGATGATCGAGGCCAAGGTTTTCGCTCTTCATGGCGGGAGGGATCGCGTGCCCGAGGCCATGCCCCGTGCCTGAGCCGGGAGGAGGGCCCAAGCCCGTCGTCTTCACCTCCCACGCCCGCCAGCGGATGCGGGAGCGGGAAGCGCGGGAGGAGGATGTCCTCGAGGCCATCCGCATCGGCGTCCGGGAGCCCGCCCAGAGGGGGTTCTTCCTCCACCGGCTGAACCTGGAGTACAAGCGGGAGTGGGACGGGCGCTATTATGGGGTCCAGCAGGTGGCGCCCGTCGTGGACGACATGCCGGATCGATTCGTGGTCGTC
>CAYMWZ010000232.1:0-5181 GCA_964394385.1 uncultured Nitrospinaceae bacterium
GCCCGCGAAGATCTCGATGATGGCGGCCGAGATCCCGACCTCGAGCGCGAGCACCCCCGCGGCGATCAGGACGATCGCGACCACCAGCGAGTTGTCCACGAATCCGGCTCCCCGGGTTTGGCAGTCGGAGAAAAATGAGCGGCCATTCTATCATTTCCCCTCCTCCCCAAAACCAACCGAGAGGGCCGCCCTCCCCCCGCGCGCATTGACCGCCCTCCCCGGCGAGGGGAAAATCCCCCGACCGCGTGGCCCACCGATCCCCGGAAGGAGACTCCCATGAGCCACCCCCTCTTCGACCTCTCGGGCAGGAAGGCCCTCGTCACCGGCGCCGGCCGCGGCATCGGCCGGACGCTCGCCGTCGGGCTCGCCGCCGCGGGCGCCGACGTGGCGCTCGCCGACATCGACCTCTCCCAGGCCGGGGGCGCCCGCGAGGCGATCGCCGAGATGGGGAGAAAATGCCTCCTCATCCAGGCCGACGTGACCGACCTCGCCCAGGTGGACCGCATGGTGGCCGAGGCGGCCCGTGGGATGGGAGGCCTCACCATCTTGGTCAACAACGCGGGCACCAACGTCCGCAAGCGGGTGGAGGAGATCACCGAGGAGGACTGGGACCGGGTGGTGGACCTGAACCTGAAGAGCTGCTTCTTCGTCGCCCGGCGGGCGGCGGAGGAGATGAAGCGGGCGGGGGGCGGGAAGATCGTCAACATCGCCTCCCTCATGGCCTGGTCCATCTTCCGCAGCCCCCACGGCCACACCTACGGGCCCTACGCCTCGAGCAAGGGGGGCCTCGTCTCCATGACGCGCGCCCTCGCCATGGACTGGGTGAAGGACAACATCCAGGTGAACGCCATCTGCCCCACCTTCATCGAGACCGCCCTCACCCAGTCCGTGAAGGAGGACAAGACCCTCTACGGGGCCATCTGCCAGCGGACGCCCATGGGCCGCTTCGGGAAGATGGAGGAGCTGGTGGGGCCCTGCATCTTCCTGGCCTCCCCCGCGAGCAACCTCATCACGGGCACCTCCCTTATCGTGGACGGCGGCTGGCACGCGGGGTAGGCCGTGAAGCGCGCCCTGCTCTTGATGACGACGGCCACCTACCGGGCGCGGGCCTTCTTTGAGGCGGCCGGGAGGGTGGGGGTCCGGGCCGCCGTCGGGACGGACCGGCCGGACGTCCTGGGGGGTCTCAACCCGGGCGGCTCGATCGCGCTGGACTTCCACAGGCCCGAGGCCGAGGTTTCAAAGATCCTCCGGTTCGCGCAGGCCTACCCCCTGGACGCCATCGTGCCGATCGACGACGACACGGTGATCCTGGGCGCCCTCGCGGCGGAGCGCCTGGGACTCCCCTTCCATCCCCCCGCGGGGGCGCGCGCCACCCGCAGCAAGTACGAGCTGAGGAAGGTCCTCTCCGAGGAGGGCCTCCCCACCCCCGCCTTCCGCCTCCTCGCGGCCGAGGAGGACCCCGCCCGCCTCGCCAAGGGCGTGAACTACCCCTGCGTCCTCAAGCCCACGTTTCTCGCGGCCAGCCGGGGCGTCATCCGGGCGAACGACGAGGAGGAGTTCGCGCGGGCCTTCCGGCGGATCGCAGCCATCCTCGCCGAGCCCGGGACGGCCGAGCGGGGAGGGGCGGAGGCCGCGATGATCCTCGCCGAGGACTTCATCCCCGGCCGGGAGGTGGCGCTGGAGGGGCTCATGATCGGGGGGGCGCTCCACACGCTCGCGCTCTTCGACAAGCCCGACCCGATGGAGGGGCCCTTCTTCGAGGAGACGGTTTACGTCACCCCCTCGCGGCTTCCCGCCGAGGTCCAGGCAAAGGTCCTCCGCCAAGCCGAGCGCGCCTGCCGGGCGCTTGGCCTCTCGGAGGGGCCCCTCCACGCCGAGTTCAGGGTGAACGAGGGGGGCGTCTGGCCGCTCGACGTGGCGAGCCGCTCCATCGGAGGGAAGTGCTCCGGGGCGCTCCGTTTCGGGGAGGGGGCCACGCTCGAGCAGCTCATCCTCTGCCAGGCGCTGGGCCTCGAGCCCCCCTCCCTCGAGCGGGAGGGCCGGGCCTCCGGAGTCATGATGATCCCCATCCCGGGGGCGGGCGTCCTACGCGGGGTGGAGGGGGAGGAGGAGGCGTGCGCCGTCCCGGGGATCGAGTCGGTCGAGATCGCCATCCACCGCGGGGGGCGCGTGGTGCCCCCGCCGGAGGGGGAGAGGTACCTCGGCTTCATCTTCGCCCGGGGGGACGCGCCCGGGGAGGTGGAGGCCTCCCTCCGGCGGGCGCACGCCAAGCTGCGCTTCCGGATCGAGCCGGACTAAAAAAACGGGCCGGCCCGGAGGCCGGCCCGATCGGGAGAGGCAGTCTATTTCTTGGACGGGGCGTAGTAGGGGTTGGTGCCCGCGGCGTGGTCGGTGGTGTCCACCACCTCGATCTCGGGGTCGAGCTGCTGGAGGCGCGCCTGGACGCCCGTCTTCAGCGTCACGTCCGCCATGCCGCAGCCCGCGCAGCCGCCTCCCATCTGGATGAACACCCGCTTGTCCTCCACGTCCAGGAGGGTGATGTGGCCGCCGTGCATCGCCACGGCCGGGTTGATCTCGTTGTCGATGACTTCCTGGATCTGGGAGACGAGCGCGGAATCCCCCTCCTTGCGCTCCCGCGTCACCTTGAAGCCGCTCGTCGGGCCCTCGCTGACGTACTCGACCTGGGCCGCCTCGGCGCGGGCCAGGTGCTCGGGCTGGGCGTAGACGCCCAGGTGGGGGCACTCGACCTTGACGTAGGCGTGGGCGTCCTCCTCCTTCACCAAGTCGAGCTTGTAGCCCCCCTCGAAGCTGATGAGGATGCCGGCGAAGCCCCCGCCATTCGCCTCCATGATCTCTTTCACTTTATTGGCAGCCGCCTCGGTGATTTTCATCGGCTTCGCCCCCCAGGGATGGTTGCCGCATGATGTCGGACCGGCACGCTCCGACTAGGATACCACGCCTCTCCGAAAAGGCAATCCTCCCCCCCCGGCGGGCCGGAGGAGCGAAGGGCGGCCCAAATCAGGGAGATCCGCCTCACTCCTCGCCGGCCCCGGGCCCGGCCTTGTGACCCGGCTCATCGGCCCGGAGTGAGGGATGACATAGCCCCCCTCAAGCGGAGGAGCCATATTCCCGTCCAGTGTGAGGAGGGGCGGAGGCTGACGCCCCCCGCGAAGGAGAGCAGGAGCCGACCTTGCACGAGAGAACCCGCCCTCGGAGACTGTCATGTTCTACCACGGTCGGATAGGCCCCGACAACGAACCCAGCAAGGCCCGCCGGTGGCTTCGGAAAGAGGTGGCCGACGCCCCCCATCTTCACGCCGTCACCGGACGCTTCACACGGGAGAGCGACGACTCTCCAGCATCGCTCGTCGAAAAGCTCAAGAGAAACTACGCATTCTTCTCCCGCATGACGTACGATGAGATCGTCAACCTCATGCGCTGGTGCGAGCGGAAGCACTTTCCGGCGGGGGCCGTGATCTTCGAGAGGGGAAACCCCAGCGAGGACTTCTTCCTCATCGTCTTCGGCCAGGCCGCGGTCAGGATCGGCGAGAAGGAACTGGCCCGGCTGGGCCCGGGGGAGTGCTTCGGCGAGATGGGCGTGCTGGAGGAAGCCCCCCGCAACGCCACCGTCACGGCCACCCAGGACACCCTGGTGCTGTGCATCGAGGGCGGGCTTCTGACGGGCGAAAACCCGACGCTGGGCTACAAGATCCTGGCCCAGGTGGCCAAACAGCTCTCCGAACGTCTGCGGAAGATGAACGACCTGCTCAAGAAAATCCGCTCCTAGGCGCCCGGGCGCACCCCTCCCAGCTCCCCCTCCGCACAGGCCACGAACTCGGCCGGCGTCATCACCCGGACGCCCCGCTGCGCCAGCCGCTCGCGCCGGCCCTTCTGGATGAAGTGGCGGGTGTCCAGGGTGATGAAGAAGTCCCCGCCCAGGCGGTGGTGGAGAGAGAGGATCCGGGCGTCCCGCCGCTGGCCCGGGGTCATCCGGGCGGGCCGCGTGTGGGGAAAGAGGAGCGCCGCCGCATCATCGGGGGTGAGGGCGCCCCCGGCGGTCGCGCCCTCCGCCGCGCGGCCCCCGCCGGCCCCCTCCAGCGCCCGGGCCTTGCCCGCGTACATGCCCCGCCCCTTCCCCCCCCGGTGGGCGCTGGCCTCCTCAAGCACCTCGGGTGGGACGAGGAGCTCCACGCGCCCCTCCTCCGCCCAGCGCTCGATCTGGCACATCGCGGGGACCGAGCCGCGCGCGTTGAGGGCGCTCGTGTCGACGGTCAGGCGCGGGGGGCGCCCCCGGGGCAACGGGCCCCACTCGGCGGCCGCGGCCGCCTGGCCCGAGGAGAAGAGGCTCGCCTCGTTGTGGGAGGGCGGGGGAGGCCCGCCTCCCCCTCCCCGTCGGCCGCCCGCCCGGGGGACCATGGGCGTCAGGGCTCCACCACCACCTTGAGCGCCCCCCCCTTGCGGTCGCGGAAGGTCTCGAGCGCCGCGCCGAACTCGCGGAGCGGGAAGCGGTGGGTCACCAGCTCGCGCAGCCGGAGCGCCCCGCTCTGGACCAGGGCCAGCACCTCGGGCAGGCAGTTGGGCACCGCACGGGAGCCCACCACCTCGATCTCGTCCAGGACGAAGCGCTTCAAGGGAAGGGGCGCCTCCTCGGCGGGGATGCCCCCCACCCGGCAGAGCACCTCCTGGGGCCCGATCGCGGAGACGGGCACCCCCCCTTCGAAGGAATACCGGTCCGGCTCGTGGAGGACGACCGCCTCCATGGTTTGAGGGGCCACGGCTTTTCCTCCCAAAAGCAGATTCTTCGCTGCGGGTGCCTCCGGCCCCCTCCGCTCAGAATGACGTCGCTGGGCTCGCACCTCAGATGTCATTCTGAGCGACCGAAGGAAGCGAAGAATCTGCTTCTTCCTCTCCCCTACGCCGTCCTCGCCCGGAGGTCCGCCTCGGTCACGTCCCCCGTGTAGACGTAGCCCGTCTCCTCGACGCTCCCCGCCCCGATGTAGATCCCCACCGCCTCGACGGGCTCGGCCCGGCTCAGGTTCACGAGCCAGTGCTCCACCCCCCGGGGGATGTAGTGGAAGTGGCCCCCGCGCACCTCGACGCGATCCTCGCCCGCGCCCGCCAGGCCGCGGCCGCTGATGATGTAGTAGATCTCCTCGCAGCGGTCGTGGCGGTGCTTCTTGTG
>CAYMWZ010000233.1:0-5170 GCA_964394385.1 uncultured Nitrospinaceae bacterium
CTGGTAGCTCGTTGGGCTCATAACCCAAAGGTCGCGGGTTCGAATCCCGCCCCCGCTACCAAGAAAATCAAGGGGTTGGCGAGAGCCAGCCCTTTTCGTTTTGCTTCAGATGTCTCGGTCTGGGTGGACCAGAAAACGGGAAGCAGACCACCAGAGGGAGCCCGGGCCGTCTGTCCGGCCGGTGCCCGAGGAGCCGGGGGGGAGTGTCGGCGTGTTATGATGGAGTTTGTGTGAACACCCTGTCGGCCCGACCCGCCGCCGGCCCTTCGATTCACTTAAGAACGCTTGTGCAAGGGAGAACCTTGCGGAAAGGAGAGGGACCATGCAGCAATATGATCCCGATCTTGTGCTCCAGGAGCTGGGGAAACGCTTCCGCGGGCTTGGTGGCGGGCGGATGGCCGCGGTCATCCTGGGAGCGTTCCTCCTGATCTGGCTCTGGTCGACTTGGTTCACGGTGCAGGCCGAGGAGACGGGCATCGTCCAGCGCTTCGGGGCGGTGGCCCGGACGGTGGGCCCGGGCCTCCACTTCAAGCTCCCCAACGGCATCGAAACGGTCCGCCTGATTCCCACGGCCCGGGTCCTCAAGGGGGAGTTCGGGTTCCGGTCGGCTGCCACGGTTCCCGGCCAGCGGACGCAGTACCGGGACAGCAAGGCCTTCAAGGATGTGTCCCTGATGCTGACGGGGGACCTGAACGTGATCGATGTCCAATGGATCGTCCAGTACCGGATCGAAGACCCGATCCGCTACCTCTTCCGGGTCCGGAACACCTCGCAGACGATCCGCGACATCGCCGAGGCGGTCATGCGCCGGGTGGTCGGCAACCGGCTGGGGAGCGACGTCCTCACCGTCGGCCGCGTGGCCGTTTCCACCGAGGTGAAGGTGGAGATGCAGAAGATCCTGACCGCCTACGATGCGGGGGTCCGCCTGGTCACGGTAGAGCTGCAGGACGTGACCCCGCCGGACCCCGTCAAACCGGCCTTCAACGAGGTGAACGAGGCGCGCCAGGACCGGGAGCGGACGATCAACCAGGCCCAGGAGCGGGCCAACCGGGAGATCCCCAAGGCCCGGGGCGAGGCGACCCGGACCATCACCGAGGCCGAGGGCTATGCGCTCGAGCGGGTCAACCGGGCCAACGGAGAGGCCACCCGCTTCGGGACCGTCCTGGAGGAGTACCAGCGCGCCCCGGAGGTCACTCGCCGCCGCCTCTACCTGGAGGCCATTAACGCCATCCTGCCCGAGGCGAAGGCCTTGTACATCGTGGACAGCGACCAGAAGGCCCTGGTGCCTTGGCTCCCCGTGGAGTCGGGACAGGTGCCCGTCGCGGGAGGGAAAAAGCCATGAAGAAGATGCTAAATGCCGGGCTCGGGCTCCTCGCGGTGGTGGTCCTCCTCGTCCTCTCCGGGAGCTACTATACGCTGGAGGAGGGCCAGCAGGCCGTCATCCTCCAGTTCGGCCGCCCCGTTGGCCAGCCGATGACCGAGGCGGGCCTTCACTTCAAGCTCCCCTTCATCCAGGAGGTGCGCCGCTTCGAGAAGCGACTCCTCATCTGGGACGGGGACCCCAACCAGATCCCGACCAAGGGGCGGGAATTCATCTGGGTAGACACGACGGCGCGCTGGCGGATTGTCGACGCCAAGAAGTTTCTGGAGAGCGTGGCAACGGAGGCCGGAGCCCAGTCCCGCCTGGACGACATCATCGATTCCGTGGTCAGGGACCAGGTCTCGGCCAGCGAGCTCGTGGAACTGGTCCGGAGCGCCTCGTGGGAGGTTCCCCCGGGAGAGGTCCTGAAGGAGGTTCCCGAGGAACAGGCGAAAGAATTGAAGAAGGAGATCGCCCGCGGGCGCGAGGAGATCACCCGGACCATCCTGACAGAAGCCCGGAAGATCATTCCCCAGTACGGGATCGAGTTGGTGGACGTGCGTATCAAGCGTCTGAACTACGTGGAGAGCGTCCAGGAGAAGGTGTATGCCCGGATGATCTCGGAGCGGAAGCGGATCGCCGCCCAGTTCCGGTCAGAGGGAGAAGGCCGGAGCGCCGAGATATTGGGGACCATGGAGAAGGAGCTGCGCCAGATCCGCTCCGCTGCCTACCGGAAGGTCCAGGAGATCCGGGGGAAGGCCGACGCCGAGGCCACGCGCGTGTACGGCATCGCCTATGGCCGCGATCCCGAGTTCTACGCCTTCTCGCGAACCCTGGAGGCCTACAAGGAGGGGCAGAACAAGAACTCGGTGATGATCCTCACCACGGACAGCGACTACTACCGCTACCTGAAGGAGGCCGCACCCCGGGCTCAGCCTGGGGCCCCCGGGGTCGCACCACGGACCCCGCCCGGGGCCGTCTCGGGCCGGCCGACCCGTTAGCGTGGCGGGTCAGAAGCGAGGAGGTGCGGAGGATCGGTTTCCTCTTCATTTGATTCGTAATCAACAGGTCAGGAGTGCGGCCACCTACTTGATTCCTACGCGGATCCAGGAAGAGGCGGAGTTGGGCAGGTTGGTTTCCTTGGCAGGGAACCCGTCAGGTCCTCCTTGGATAGGTTTTCCCCCGTGCTGCTATCGTGCCGCAACTCTGCACGATGGGGCTGGACGAGACACGACAGGAACCGACAGGACCGGATGAAGGTGTGCTCCCAAGCGGTTGATTGATGAGGAAAAGACCACGCCCCGCTTGGGCTTTTCGGTTGGCGAGTTTCAAGGTTCGAATCCCGCCCCCGCTACCAAAGAATTTCAAGGGGTTGTGGCCGATGCCGCAGCCCCTTTCGTTTTGGCCGACACGGCCCGCGTCGTCCCCTCCGCCCCTGGCAGCAGCTCAGCGCGGGGCGCCTATTCGAGCATTCTGCGGGCGGCTTCCTTCGTCGTCATGCCGGGGCGGACGCCCCTTGCCCGTGCCACGTCGTTTGCGGCCGAGACGATTCCATCGTTCCAAATGCTCATGACGTCGCCAATCCGCGCGGACATGGCATCGACCGCAGCGGCGGCGATTCCCTCGGCGGCGAGAAGGGGGAACGAGGCGATGCCGGAATCGTCCATTCCCCGCCCCGCGTCGTTCGCGATGACGCCCTTGAGGCGGAGGGGGATGACGTGGGCGGAGAGCGTCAGGCCGCAGTGCGAGGCCTGGACGAAAACGTCGCGCGGGCGAGGCTCCCGGATCGAGCGCAAGACCGGGATTCCCCAGGAGGCGCGGATGTTTCCTTTTGGCGTCTCCTCTAGCGTGTAGATTTGGTTGTCGACCATCTCCTCGATGACTGTCTTTTTGCCGGAGGACGCGTCCAGCATGCGCCGCGCGGCTTCGGCGACCGGCTGGCCGGTCGCCACGCCGAGGGCCCTGGCGGGTCCGTTGGCGTGGCCGATTATGCCATCGTAGACGGACGCCCCGTCCGCGAGGCGGGCGGACATGGTGTCGCAGGCGGCGGCGGGCATCCCGTGCTCGGCGGCGAGCGCGAGGCCGCTGATCCCGGCGTCGTCCTTTCCCACCCCGGCGGCGTGGGCGATCGCCGCCTTCACGCCGAGCCGGAGCGCCCAGCCAAACGTCACTCGTGCAGCGTATGAGCCCGCCACGATCACGTCGCTCGCGCCCACCCGCTCATCGAAATACGTCATCGAGTCCGCCGTGAGGATGCGGCCCCTTTCGTCCTCGTGAACGAGCGTGAGCACGTCCGTGCCCATGGCGGTGCCTCCGCTGGCCGGCTGCAGGGCGGCGGAGGGAAGCATCCGGGCCGGGCTTGTTGTTGTCAACTTGCGCGCTTGACAGCCAACCGGAGCGGGTTATGGTAATTGCCCGCCATCTCATTGGACGGACGACGCGGCGAGTCGTCTTTTCCCGTGCGCGCCGGGCCAGCGGGAGCCGGGGGAGGGCTCATCGGGAAAGGAGAAGTGCGATGCAGCCAGTCGGGTGGGTCGGCGACCTGCATGAGGCCATCGAGGAGTACCACCTGAGGGGCTGGACGGATGGCCTCCCCGTGGTGCCCCCCACCGAGGAGCTCCTGGCCCGCTTTCTCGAGGCGGGGGGGATGGAGGAGGGCGAGGCCGTCTTCCGGCTGGGCGAGCGCCGCCGCACGGTCACGGCGGGCAAGGTCGCCTTGAACGCCGTCTTGGCCGGCTGCCTTCCCGACTACATGCCCGTCCTCCTCGCTGCCCTCGAGGCCATGGCGGACCCCGACTACAACCTTCACTCGAGCGCCTCCAGCACGGGCGGGGCCGCGCCGCTGATGGTGGTGAACGGCCCCGTGCGCCGACAGATCGGCATGAACGCCGGGGGCAACGTCTTTGGCCCCGGCTGCCGCGCCAACTCCACCATCGGCCGGGCGATCCGCCTCGTCCTGATCAACTGCCTGGGAGCGGTGCCAGGGATCCTCGACCGCTCCACCCAGGGCCATCCCGGCAAGGCGGGCTTCACGATCGCCGAGAACGAAGAGGCGAGCCCGTGGGAGCCCTTCCACGTGGAGAAAGGATTTTCGCCCGGGACCAGCGCCGCCACTCTCCTCGCGGCCGAGGGCCCCCACAACATCCAGAACCACTATGGCCGGGCGGCGGGCGTCCTCGACACCGCCGCCCACACCATGGCGAGCATGGGGAGCATGAGCCCGGGGCAGAGCTTTTTCGTCCTCGCCCCCGAGCACGCGGCGCTCATCGCCGAGGAGTTTCCGACGAAGCGCGCCGCGAAGGAATATCTCTTCGAGCGCTCATACCTCCCCGAGGAGATGCTCCGGCGGACGGGGAAGCTCAATGGTCCCTCCTGGTCGGGCGATCCGGCCAAGGTCCGCCGGGGGCTCAGCCCCGAGGACATCCACATCGTGGTGGCGGGGGGAGAGGCCGGGGGTCACTCCGCCTGGATCCCCTCCTGGAGCCGCAGGCGAAACGGCTTGGCCGTCACCCGGCCCGTGCTCAGTGCGGAGGAGCGGCGCGCGAGGTGGAAGGAGCGCGCATGAACCCCCGACCCGATAGGGGCATCCCCCTCTACGACCCGACCGTAGGGCCCGACCCCCTCCCCGCCCGGCGCGCGCCGCGGCGAGGCGGCCTCGCCGGAAAGCGCATCGGCCTCCTCTGGAACAGCAAGGCGGGCGGCGACCTGCTCATGCGTTTCGTGCTCGAGGAGCTGCGGGCGGAAGGCGTCGACCCCTCCCGCGCCATCGAGCTCAAGAAGGAGTACGACACCCGGCCCGCGCCCTCGCAC
>CAYMWZ010000234.1:0-5119 GCA_964394385.1 uncultured Nitrospinaceae bacterium
TCCTTGGTTTTTTGGCCTGGAAGGTCGGACCTCGAAAATCGGTGGACCAGCACACCTCCGCTGGGCTACGACGCGGTGGACCGCAGGCTCGTGGTCCACGCCCAGGAGGCCCAGACCGTCCGGCGCATCTTCCGCAAGCACGCCGAGCTGGGCTCGGTCCACAAGCTCAAGGAAGCGCTCGACGCGGAGGGGATCCTCAGCAAGGACCGGAAGACGAAGAGCGGCCGGGTCTGGGGAGGCAAGCCCCTCGCCCGCGGCGCCCTCTACGCGATGCTCCAGAACCGGATCTACCTCGGGGAGGTGGTCCACAAGGGGAAGTCCTACCCCGGGGAGCACGAGGCCATCATCGACCGGGAACTCTGGGACCAAGTGCAGGAGAAGCTGAAGGCCAACCGGGTGGCGTGGGAGAGAGGGGCCGGGGCCAAAGACCCGAGCCTGCTGGCGGGGTTGCTCCACGACGACCTGGGGGAGCGGATGACCCCGACCCACGCGGTCAAGAGGGGCAAGCGCTACCGCTACTACGTCTCGCGCCCCCTGGTCCTGAACCCGAAGTCGGCGGCCAAGGGAGGCCGGCGCATCCCCGCGGGGGACATCGAGCAGGTGGTCACCCAGCGGCTGCAGGCGTTCCTGTCGAGCGACAAGGAACTGCTCGATGCGGTCGGAGCCTTCGTTCCGGACGCCATGGAGCAAAAAAGGCTGGTGGACGCGGCGGCCTCGCTGGCGAAGGAATGGCCCCGTCTCGAACGCGCCAAGGTCAGGGGTTTGATGCGGGCCTCCATCCCCCGCATCGACATCCACCCGGAGAGGGTGGACATCCTGATCTCCCCCGCCCGCCTGGCGGGCGTCCTTCGGGATGACCCCGCGGATCCGTCCCCGGCGGATGATGGCGCCTCGAGTGACACGCACCTGACCCTGAGCGTCCCCGCCCGCCTCAGGCGGACCGGGATGGAATTGAAGATGCTGGTGGAGGGGGAGAGTCGACACGAGGGGAAGACCGACCGAAGCCTGGTCCGGCTCATCGTCAAGGCCCACGCCCTGCGGGAGAAGCTGGAAGCCGGGGGCGGGATGGACATCGGCGGGATGACCAAGCGCTGGGGGACGGGAAGGTGCTACGTCACGCGCCTCCTCCGGCTGACCTTCCTCGCCCCCGACATCACCCAGGCCATCCTGGAGGGGTGCCACCCGAAAGACCTCACCGCCGCCCGTCTCATGCGCAGCACCCGCTTCCCCCTCGGCTGGCGGGAGCAGCGCGAGGCGCTGGGATTCGCCTAGCATTCTCCCCGGCCACACCGCGAAAGCCTGATGCAATTACCAAGCCTTCCTCTGCAACTGCTCCCCTTCATCCGAAATACTTTGGTTCCCCCAGCCTCCAACAGCGACTGGAAAACTGGCCGAGGGAGACGATTGGGCAAAAGAGACCGGAGACGGGCGGACCGCTCGGTCTCCCCGGATGCAAAATAAATTCGCTGTCGCGGGAATGCCCGTAAAACGCGGGCGGAATCGGGAGGTTGCTAGGAGAGGAGTGTGCGACTGGGGAGATGAGGAAAAACTTGGCGGAGAGGGAGGGATTCGAACCCTCGAGGCGCTTTTGGCACCTATACGCTCTCCAGGCGTACCCCTTCGGCCAGCTCGGGCACCTCTCCGCGGATGGGTCTTCCTCACCGAGAAATCCGGCGGGAATGACCTTATAGCACGCCCCGCCCGGGGCGCCTACACGGAGGGCCCGGCCTCCTCCCCGGCCCGCGGGAGAGCACCTCCCGGCGCCCCGACATCAGGTTTTTGTTGACATCACGGCGCGCATCCCGGATGATGGAACCACGTCAGAAAGGAGGTGATCCCACATATGAAAACACACTGTAGGGACGAGGTGACTGCCGTCTAGGTGGCGGGACGCGGAGGATCCGGCCGGGTCTCTTTCGCCCAGGCGAATCCCACCAGTTCACCGGGAAAACCCCGGCCCTTCCGGGCCGGGGTTTTCTTCTGGGAGCGAGAAAAAGGCCAACGGCCCTCCAAGCCGCCGGACGCCCGCCATCGGCGGCGGAGCGGAACGCCGCGGAGGGGACCGTCTCAGGGAAGGACGCGCGTTCCCGCCCCTCCGTCCAGGGCGTCGACAGACCTCTCCAATGAGGTAATGATAACCGTCTTCCCCTCGCCATCAAGATACCGGAGCGCCGCTTCGATCTTTGGCCGCATGCTGCCCTCCGGAAACTGGCCTGCCTCCAAATGGGCTCTCGCCTCCCCTGCGGTGAGGCTCGAGAGGAACCGTTGGGAGGGCTTTCCGAAATCCAGGGCCACTCTATCCACTCCGGTGAGGATGAGAAAAATTCCCGCCCGAAGCCCGACAGCGAGAAGGGCGCTGGCCAAATCCTTGTCAATCACGGCGGCCACCCCGCGGAATCCTCCGTCCGAGTGGCGAACGACCGGAATCCCCCCCCCGCCCGCGGCGATGGGAATGGCCCCCGTTCCGACCAACTCGCGAATGGCTTCGATCTCCAAAATGGCCACCGGCTGCGGCGAGGGCACCATGCGCCGGTAACCTCTCCCCGCATCCTCCCTAAACTCCCAGCGGGTCTGACGAGCGATGCGCTCGGCCTCCTCCTGGGTGTAAAAGGGGCCTATCGGCTTAGAGGGGTTCTGGAAAGCGGGATCGTCGGCCCTCACCTCGACCTGGGTGATCAGCGAGACCACAGGATGGGAAATTTCCAGTTGCCGAAGCCGGTTCATCAGGCAGTTCTGGATGATGTAGCCGATGCCCCCTTGGGAGTCCGCCACGCAGATATCCATCGGCATGGGAGAGATGCGGTGCCGTGCCATTTCCATGCGGATGAGAATGTTGCCGATGACGGGCCCGTTGCCGTGCGTCAACACGAGCCGGAACCCCATTTGGATCATGCGCGCGAGGTGCACGCACGTCCGCCCGACGATCTCGAACTGCTCCTCGGCGGTCCCCTTGATATGAGGAGGGAAAGTCGCATTTCCCCCGATGGCAACGACCGCGAGCTTGGGATCCCACTCCATGAGGAGACTCCTCGTCGTGCTGGTTGGCCCAGCCAAAAGACATCCGCTAAGCGCGCCTTTTAGGCTGGAGCCCGAGAGGCGAGAACCGCCGGCCGGCTTGGGGGAAAGACCCTCGCAAACCATCCGCCCGCAGCGGCGGAAGGTGAAGCGCGCGGGACTTCAAAGCGGCACACCCATCTCCCGCGCCAAAGCCTCCAGCGCCTCCCGGAAGGGAGCCTCCGGCGCCCGGAGGATCCCCGCGCCGACCTGGCCGACTCCGGCTTCCCGATGGGCAATCCCCGTGTTGATGTGGGGGAGAACACCCGTCTCCAAAACCTTGCGCACATCAATGCCCATGGGGGCTCCGGCGAAATCAAAATAGGGGAGCGTGTAGTCCCGGCTCCGCGTCCAGGCGATCGCGCACATCTCGTGGGTCGCCTGGACGGCGTGGGCCGCCGACCCGCCCACGAACCCGACGATGGCCGGCGCCGCTCCCATGGAAGATCCGCCAAGGCCGAGGGTCTCCATGATGGCGGAGTCGCCAATGTCGGGGTTCGCATCTTTCTCCGAGTAGCCCGGGAAGTACAGGCCCCGAGGAATTTCCGCCGGAGCCGTGAACCACCGCTTCCCCAGGCCACTCACCCAAATTCCGAATTCGGTGCCGTTTCGAGTCATGGCGTAAACCAGGGAACAACCGTCGATGTTCGCCATCGCGTCAAGGCTCGCCTTGGCAGCGGGCATGGACAGGTTCAAAAAGAAGTGGTCATTGCCCGCGATGAAAGCCGCGACGCGCACGATCGCACTTCGATCCTCTACCGCCTCAATCAGATGAGGCATGGTCACGCGGAGGAAGGTGGCCGTCGCGGCGACGTTGCGGTTGTGGAGCTCATCGCCCATGTGCAGAGCGCGGGACATGAGACTCTTGAGGTCGAGCCCTCCCATGACGCGCACCACCGCTCGGAGCGCCGGCGCGAGCTCACCCGCCATCCACCGCAGGCGGTCCAACACCTGGTCATCGTAGGCGCCGAACCGCAAAACCTTTCCGAGGCCCTCGTTCAGGGTGCAGTAGCTTCGACCTCCGCCGCCCAGCTCCGCCGGCGCCTGGTTCTCCACCACGAAAACGGGCATCGAAGGCGACATGACCCCCGCCATGGGGCCCACCGCCGCATGGTGGTGGCAAGGCTCGAAGGCGACCTCGCCGCTCGCCCCCATGCGCTCCGCCTCGGCCGCGTCTTTTGCCCATCCCTCAAAGAGGATCGCGCCCACGATGGCTCCGCGCAGCGGGCCGCACATCCGCCTCCAGGCGACGGGCGGCCCGGCGTGAAGGATCATCCGCTCTCCCATCCCCGGAACGACTTCCCCCGCCACCCCCACGTCCACCCAGACGGGGCGGGCGGCCTGAAGGCGCTCAACGGCCCGGTCGTTGGCGGCATCACAGGCCGAAAGCCTCCCGATGAGCCCGGCCATCCGCCTGTCCCCCCCGGCCGGAGGCCGCCAGTTCACCTGAACCACAGGCACGTCCTGGTCGCGGAGGGATTCAGCGAAAAGCGCCACGCCCACATTTGCCACCCGCAGGCCTCCGAGCAGTTCCCACCCCTTCTTCATCACCCGCACTCCCGAAGCGCGGCGGCCGCCACCTGGCAGGCCTGCACGTGTGTCGGGGCGACCAAGGCGCCCGCCTCCCGGAGTTTTCGCCGTTGCGCAACGAGATCCTGCGGGTCGCCCGAGGTCCCCGTGACCGAACATGCAAACAGGACGCCGGGATGCGCCGCCAAAGACTGTCGGATCGCCGCGCCCATCTCGCCGCCCGGGTCATGGTGGGCGCCCAGGCCGAGGACGATGTCGAAAAGGACAACCGCCGTCTCCGAATCCGCCGCCTCCCTGAGCAGCCGCTCCCGGCGCGGCTGCGGGTCGATCATGGGATGGGGGCGCCCCCGCGTGAAGAAATCCTCCCCCATGTCCACCACCGTGTGCCCGGTCGAGCGGCGGGGGTCGCCGAGCGCGCTCCGCTTGTCGAGCGGCGCGTTCGAAAGGATGGGCCGAACCGTCTCCCCCAAAATGGCCTGCGCCTCGGCGCAGAGGGTCCCGCCGGAGTAAAGACCCCGAAGGTATTTCCTTCGGC
>CAYMWZ010000235.1:0-5035 GCA_964394385.1 uncultured Nitrospinaceae bacterium
CCACCTTCACCGCCGTCGTCGACGAGGCGAAGCGGGTGAAGACGGACCGCTCCCTCGAGACCGACCTCGTCGAGCGCACGCGGCAGGACACCGACACACGGGTCACCTTCGTCCACGACCTGGAGGCGGTCCCCGGACAATTCCAGATCGGCATGCGCCGCCGGGAAGGCCTGAACGAGAGCAACGGCCAGCTCTTCCAGCGCCTGCCGGAGATCAACCTCGACGTCATCCAGGCGCGCCTCGGCACGAGCGACTTCTATGCCAGCCTTCAATCCTCCTACGTGAACTTCCGCCGGATCCTGGACGAAAACACGGTTGACCTGCAGAGGTTCCACATCGAGCCCTCCCTCTCCCTCCCCCTCCAGACCGTCCCTTGGCTGGGCGTGACGCCCAAGGTCGGCCTGCGCGAAACCTACTGGACCCACCAGAAGCTCGACTCCAGCGTGGGCTCAAACCCCCGGAGCGACGAGCAGAAAGAGGAGGGCCTCTCCCGCGAGATGTGGTTCACCTCGCTCGACGTCGTGGGCCCGCGCTTCAGCCGCGTCTACCACGGCGAGCTGGGGCCCTTCCGCGATTTCAAGCACATCGTCTCGCTCGAGACCAGCTACCGCTACAGCCCGGCCATGGACGCCCAGGACCGGCGCCTCATCATCCCCCTGGACGGCATCGATGGGATCCAGGATGAGAACGTCGTCAAATACAGCCTCATCAACCGCGTCCTCACCAAGCTCGCCAAGGAGGAGGGCTTCGAAACCCGGCAGCTCTTCCGGGTCGGCCTCAGCCAGACCTTCGACGTCGCCGAGGCGCGCCGGAGCCAGGACCTGAGCGTCCGGGGCCGGCGTCCCTTCGGGGACGTCGTGCTCGACCTCGAGTCGCGCCCCATCCGCCAGTTGCGCCTCATCCATCAAACGCTCTTCAACCCATACGAAGGGGAGATCCGCCAGCACACGACGGGCTTCCGCCTCGACGGGGGGCGAAACTGGTATCTGAACGTCGATCGCACCTGGACACGCCAGCGGAGCAGCTTCCCCGAGAGCACGGGCCAGAGCTTCATCAACTTCTCGGGGGGCTACGCGCTCACCCCTCAGTGGTTCATCGAGTACCTCACCCGCGTCAACAAAGTGGAAAACGCCACCCTGGAGCAGAGCGTGATCCTCCGCTACAACGGCTGCTGCTGGGGCTTCGCCCTCACCCTGACCGACACCCGGGAGAGGAGCGAGATCCTCTTCACCTTCAGCCTCCTCGGGGTGATCGAGGGGGAGCGGGCGCCCACCTTCCGCACACAGCGAGCCGTGGAAGGGGAGGGGCGTTTTCTCCCGGGCGGGCTAGCTCCTCTGCCATTTCAGCCTCTCCCCGGGACACCCCGATGAGCCTTGACAGCCGCCCCCCGTTGGGATATTCGCTGGCGCGCAGCCGGGGCACCTCCCGCCTGCCGAGCAAAAGGACTTCTCCCATATGAACATTTGCGTCATCGGATGCGGCTGCGTGGGCCTCGTGACGGGGGCCGTGTTTGCGGACATGGGCAACGACGTCATCTGCGTGGATGCGGACGAGGAGCGCGTCAAGGTTCTGCGAGCGGGGGAGTGCCCCATCTACGAGCCCAGGCTCCCCGAGATGATCGCCCACAACTGCCGCGAGGGGCGGCTGGAGTTCACCACGTCCACAGCCTTTGGCGTCCGCCGGAGCGAGATCGTCTTCATCTGCGTGGGCACCCCCCCGAAAGAAGACGGCAAGACGGACCTCTCCCAGATTGAGGCGGCTGCGAAGGAGATCGCCGGCGCCCTCAACGGCTACAAGATCATCGTCAACAAGAGCACCGTCCCCGTGCGGACGGGGGATTTCGTGCGGCGCGTCATCGAGGCCCACCGGCCGAACGGCGAGCCCTTCGACGTCGTGAGCAACCCCGAATTCCTCCGCGAGGGGCAGGCCGTCCGGGACACCCTCCAGCCCGATCGCATCGTCATCGGCACCTCCTCCAAGGAGGTGGCCGCGCGGATGTGCGAGCTCTACCGCTCGCTCGAGCGCCCGGTCCTCGTCACCGACGTCCACAGCGCCGAGATCATCAAATACGCCTCGAACGCCTTCCTGGCCGCCAAGGTCAGCTTCATCAACGCGGTGGCCAACCTCTGCGAGCGAGCGGGAGGCGACATCGAGGCGGTCGCCAAGGGCATCGGCGCCGACGCGCGCATCGGGCCCGCCTTCCTTGCGGCGGGGCTGGGCTACGGCGGCTCCTGCTTCCCCAAGGACCTCGAGGCCCTCCTCCACACCTCGGAGGAGCTGGGCGTCCCGTTCGGGCTCCTGCGCGAGGTGGCTGCCGAGAACGACTCCCGCGTCCCCCGCTTCGTGCGCCGCATCACCGCCCGCGTCGGGGCGGAGGGGGAGAAGCCCCTCGCGGGCAAGACCCTCGCCATCCTGGGCCTCGCCTTCAAGCCCGAGACCGACGACATGCGCGAGGCGAAGAGCGTGGAGCTGTGCGCCCTCCTCCGCGAGGCCGGGGCCCGCCTGCGCGCCTACGACCCGGTCGCCGCAGAGAAGGCCCGGGCCCTCATCGGGGAGGAGAGGATCGAGTACTGCCGGAGCGCCTACGAAGCCGCCCTGGGGGCGGACGCCCTCGTCATCGCCACCGAGTGGCGCGAGTTCATCCAGCTGAACCTGCCGCGCCTGAGGGACGCCATGCGCCAGCCGATCATCTTCGACGGCCGCAACATCTACGCGCCCGAGCAGGTGGCCGCCGCCGGAATCGAGTACCACAGCATCGGCCGCCCCCCGGTGGCCCCCAAAGGGGGATGAGGGTGCGCGTCGTCATCACCGGCGGCGCAGGATTCATCGGCTCGCACCTCTGCAACCGGCTTCTCGCCCGCGGCGACGAGATCGTCTGCGTCGACAACTTCCTCACGGGCGACCACGCCCACGCCCAAGCGCTGGCCGAGCAGGGAGGCGGGAGGTTCACCCTCCTCCGCCACAACATCAGCGAACACGTGAGGATCGAGGGCCCGGTGGAGGCCGTCTACCACCTGGCCAGCCCCGCCAGCCCGCACGACTACCTGCAATACTCCATTCAAACCCTCAAAGCGGGCGCCCTGGGAACCCACAACGCCTTGGGCCTCGCCCTCGCCAAAAAGGCCCGCTTCCTGCTCGCCTCGACCTCCGAGGTCTACGGCGACCCCGAGATCCACCCCCAGCCCGAAGACTATTGGGGAAACGTCAACCCCATCGGTCCCCGCGGGGTGTATGACGAGGCCAAGCGCTTCGCCGAGGCGCTCACCATGGCCTACCGCCGGACCCACGGCCTGAAGGTGCACATCGCACGGATCTTCAACACCTACGGCCCCCGAATGCGCCTCTCCGACGGGCGCGCCATCCCGGCCTTCCTCTGCCAAGCGCTCCGGGGCGAGCCGCTCACCGTCTACGGGGACGGCACACAGACCCGCAGCTTTTGCTACGTCTCGGACCTGGTCGAGGGCCTCATCCGCCTCATGGAGAGCGGCTTCCACGAGCCGGTGAACCTGGGTAACCCGGACGAGATGACCATCCTCGAGCTTGCCCGGCGCATCCGCGAACTCGCGGGCTCCTCCTCCTCCATCGTCTACCGTCCCCTCCCCGCCGACGACCCCCGGGTCCGCCAGCCCGACATCCGCCGCGCGAAGGAGGTCCTCGGCTGGGAGCCCAAGGTCCCCTTCGAGGAAGGCATCCGGGCCACCCTAGAGGACTTCCGGCGCCGCCTCGCCGCCGGGGCGGCCACCCCGTGATGGAACGGCGGCGCTCGATCAAGCACTGGCCGAGCGCGGAGCGCCCCCGCGAGCGCCTGCTCGAAAAAGGGCCCGACGCCCTCAGCGACGCCCAACTCCTCGCTATCCTCCTCAGGACCGGCGATCAGGGCCAGTCTGCCCTCGACTTGGCCCTCGCCCTCATCGGCCGCTTCGGCGGCTTCGCGGGGCTCGAAACTGCCTCGGTGGCGGAGCTGTGCGAACTCAAGGGGGTGGGCCCCACCAAGGCCGCCCAGATCAAGGCCGCACTCGAAGTCGCCCGCCGGCTCGGGCGCCGGGGCGAAGACAAGCGGCCCGCCTTCCACGGCGGCTCGGACGTCTATTCCTATCTGGCCCCCGCGATGGCCGGCCTCCCCCACGAGGAGTTCCGGGTCCTCCTCCTGGATTCAAAACACCGCCTGAACCGGGAGATCACCGTCTCCCGGGGCACCCTCGCGGGCGCCGCCGTGGATCCGCGGGAGGTCTTCAGCGCCGCCCTCCGGGAGCGGGCGGCGGCCGTGGTCTGCGGGCACAACCACCCCAGCGGCGACCCCGCCCCCTCCGCCGAGGACCGCGCCCTCACGGCCCGCCTGCGCGAATCGGGCCGCCTCGTGGGCGTTCCCCTGCTCGACCACGTCGTGGTGGGCCGGACGGGCTTTTTCAGCTTCGCCGAGGCAGGATGGCCGCCTTGAAAAGGGAAGCGCAGATCGGCTAGATTTGAATCCGCCAAGCGCCCGCCTCTTTTCCCGCGTTTGCCTGCCCAATCGGCCACGAAGCGAGGGGATCGGTGGAACTCTCGGCACGGGAATTCCTGGCTGACCGCGCCCGGCGCTTCGAGGCGGCGGCCGGAAGCGACTACCCCCGCCAGGTGGAGACCCTCGCCGAGGCCGCCCTCGCCTGCCTGCGGGCGGGGGGGAAAATCCTCGTCTTCGGAAACGGAGGCAGCGCCTCCCTGGCCCAGCACTTCTCGGGCGAGCTGGTGGGCCGTTTCCTCCGGGCGCGCCGGCCCCTGCCCGCCCTCTCCCTGGCTTCCGAGGCGAGCACCCTCACCGCCATCGGAAATGATTTCGCCTACGCCGAGGTCTTCTCGCGCCAGCTCGAGGCGCACGGCCGCCCGGGGGACATCGCCCTGGGGCTCACCACGAGCGGCCGCTCCGCGAACGTGGCCGAAGCCCTTGTGCGGGCGCGTCAGATCGGCCTCCGGGCCTCCGTCCTCACGGGCGGGGCGGGGGGCCCTGCGGCCGAGGCCGCAGACATCGTTGCCGCCGTCCCCTCCCAGGACACCGATT
>CAYMWZ010000236.1:0-5022 GCA_964394385.1 uncultured Nitrospinaceae bacterium
TGAAGGAGCTGTTGAGGTTCCCGTACTGGTCGATCTGGGCGCCCCCCATGAAGCCCACGTCCACGTAGCCGCGCTGAAGGAGGAGGAGCACCTCGGTGATGCCCACCAGCATGTTCGCGCGCCGCGTGCAGCGCTGCTCGTTCGTGGTGGGGGGGAGCTCCCCGGGCACGATGTGGGGGCCGATGGTGCCTCCCTCGAAAAGGATGGTGAGCCCGGGCGCGTGGAGCCGCTGGGCCAGGGTGGCCGCGAGGAGGGGGATCCCCACCCCGGCGAAGACCACCTGCCCCTCCTCCAGGAGCCGGGCGCTCATGACGCACAGGAGCTCCGACGCCGTGTAGGCCCCGGCCTCAGTCGTCATGGATGCTCCCTCCCCGGCGCGTGGCGTCGAGCAGCGGCTCCAGGCCCAGGAGGCCGAGGTACTCGCTCCAGCTCCCGGGCCCGTAGTAGAAGCGTTCCAGGTACTCCTTCGCTCCCGCTTCGGGATCCTCGCGGGTGAGCTCGGCGTAGTAGTCCATGTGGGAGAAGAAAGGCTCGTAGAGGCCGAAGCACTCGTGCGGCGCGCAGCCATAGGGCGCCTCCACCACGGCGTCCACGGTGAAGAAGGGGATCTTGGTGCGGTCGGGCGCCCGGCGGATCTGATCGTTCGAGACGATGCGCTCCGCCGTCAGGATCACCCGGTTTGCCGCCATGGCGATGTCAACGTCCATGAAGAGGAGCCCGTCGAGCTGGGCGTTCCCGTAGGGGTCGCACCGCTGGACATGGATGAGGGCCACGTCGGGGTTGAGCGCCGGGACGAGGAGGAGCTTCTCCCCCGTGAAGGGGCAACTCATCTCCCGGAGGTCGTTGTTGAGCCGGGCGGCCACGTCGGAGCCCATCATGGAGCGGGTGGGCAGGAAGGGGACCCCCATGGCCCCCGCCCGGTAGCGGAGCCCGATGGACATGTGGCTCCACTCCTCGAAGCGGGCCCTTTTGGACTCGGTGTATTTCCGCATGACGCGGGAGACGCCCCACACGATCCCCTGGCTGAACCAGCTCGTGAGGATGTGCCGGCTCACTCCCGAGGCGAAGAGGAGGTCGCCCTCGGTCGAGACGATGCTCCGCGAGACCGTGAGGTCTTTCTTCCTCGCGCGGATGAGGGCCCAGATCATGGCCATCGGGGTGCGCGAGGCGGTGCAGCCGCCGAGCGCCACGTGGTCCCCGTCCCGCACGAGGCGGCTCGCCTCCTCGAGGGACATCACCTTCTCGCGCAGGCTCCGGTCGCGCGACTGGATGCGCCGCCGGAGCTCCAGGTAGGGTTGCGTCACCTCGCCCTCGCTCAAAAATTGCCCCAGGAGGCCCGGCCCTCCGCGGCGACACGGATCAGGAGCCCCTCCGGGCCGCCCAAGGGAACCTCCCGGTACTGGGGATACTTCTCGCGCAAGAGCCCCTCCGCCGCGCCCCGCTCCCCGGCCGTCCCCTCCCCCTCCAGGATGTCCGCCCTTCCCCGGAGGAGAAGGAAGCCCAGCCTCGTCCAGTCCTCCTCGTAGCGGTCGACGAGGAAGGCGACGCGGGGGTTCTCCCGGATGTTCCGAAGACGCCGGAGCCGGCGGGGATCCCCCTTGGGCTTTCCGTCGATGGGGGTGTAGATGAACCCCTCGTGCCAGACAAAGACGACGGGAACCACGTGGGGGCGGCCCGAGGCGTCCGCCGTGGCCAGGCGGCCCACCCGGGCCATCCTCAGGAACTGCGCCTCCCGCTCGCTCAGCAAGGCCTGCTCCGCCCCCGCTCCTCCCCTGAGGACGGGACCCCCCGGCGCCGCGGACGGGCGCACCTCCGACTCCTGACGTGTTCCCATTGAGCCCCGCGAGGGGAGGGAGAAAGTATACGTCCGCGGGGAGATTTTACAACCTGGAGGGAGGGCTCTTCCGCCTCCGCCGCGGCCCCCGGCCGGGCGGCCTCAAGCCTCCACCCGGACCTCGCCCTCCTGGAGGATGAGCCCCCCGTCGAGCCAGACCGAGGGCTTCCGGATGATGGCGTCAAAATGGGTCTTGGCCTGGACCTCTCCCCCCAGACTGGCCGAGGTGCCGATCCCGATGTGGACCGTCCCGTTCACCCCCTCGTCGTTCAGCATCTCTCCCGTGAAATCCCCGCACTCGGGGTTCAGGCCGATCGCGAACTGGGCGATGTTGTAGACCCAGGGGTCCTCCTGGGCCGCGAGGAGACTCCGCAAGAAGGCGGCCTGCTCGCCACCCTCGATCCTGCGCACGAAGCCGCCCTCGATCTCGAACCGGACGGGCTCCCGGAGCACCCCCACGCCGTAGTAGGGGATGCTCCCGTCCGCGACGAGAAGGCCGCGCGCGCTGCCCTCGGCGGGGGAGACGTTGGCCTCGATGTTGGGCACCGCCGTGAAGCCGGGCCCCTCGAGGATGCAGCAGTGGCTGTTCCCCCGGCGGCCCTCCAGGCTGAAGGCGAGGTCGGTCCCCGCGGGGTTGGTCAGCCGCGCCTCGCGGGCGCGGGTGAGGCGGCCGGCGACCGCGTCGCACAGCGGCCGGCGCGCGCGGAAGTCGGCCAAGATCCCCCCCGAGCGCATCTGGCGCTCGGTGAAGGCGGTCATCGAAAGGACGCGGGCGCCCTGGGCGACGGCCTCCCGCGTGGCCCGGGTGTGGGCCAGGGAGTGGGTGACCGGGAGAAACACCACCTGGGCGGCGCGCATGGCGGCCGCCACGGCGGGGGAAGGCTCCTCGTTGTCGATCCGGCGCGGAGGGGATATGACCAAGGCGGCCCGGCCTCCCGCCTCCTCCGCGGCCAGCTTCACGGCCAGGGCGATGGGGAGGCGCGCCCCGTCGGTCACGATGAGGACCTCCTCCCCCGCGCGCACTCCCGCGCAGGTTCGGACGAGTATCTCGGCGCCCTCTTTCATGTCCCCGGGTTCCCGGCCGGCCGCTTCAGGCTGCCGCTCCGCCGGCGAAGGTGAGGATGAGGTTCCCCCACCCGTCGCGGCGGGCGGCCTGGCCCGGCAGGACGAGGGTCGTGGCGTCCATCTGCTCGATGATGGCCGGCCCCTCGATCTCGGCCTCCCCCGGCAGGCGCCCCCGCCAATAGACCGGGCACTCCACGCGCCCTCCCGCTTCCGCAAAGTGCACCCGGCGCACCCCGAGGCGGGCGGCGGCGGGGTCCCGCCCCGCGGGGGCCGCCTCCCCCCCGAGGGCGGGCCGGGACACCCGCGCCCGGGCGCTCACCCGGAAGGTGACGGCCTGGGTCGGGGCGTCGGGGGCGTAGCCGTAGACGCGCTCGTGCTCCTCGCGGAACGCCCGGGCGAGCCGGCCGGGCCCCTCCCCGGGCACCTCGACCGTGAGCTCATGGCTCTGGCCGAGATAGCGCATGTCGACCGCCCGGGCAAACACCCGCCGCTCGGGGGGAACGCCCTCCCTCTCGAACCAGCCCAGGGCCTCCCGCTCCAGCTCGGCGAAGGGCTCCTCAAGCCTGGCCCCGCTGGCGCCCTCGAGCGCCATGATGCGCGTCAGGCTGAAGTCGCAGCGGACCTCCGCGACCAGAAGCCCCAGGGCGCACAGAAGGCCCGGGCCCTCGGGAACGAGGATGGTCCGGATTCCCAGCTCGCGGGCGAGGGAGGAGGCCAGGAGCGGGCCCGCCCCCCCGAAGGCGACCAGCGTGAAGGCCCGCGGGTCGAAGCCCCGCTCGACCGAGATCACCCGGATGGCCTGGATCAGGTTCTCGTTCAAGATGGTGAGCACGCCCTGGGCCGCCTCCTCCGCTCCCATCCCGGCCGGCCGGGCCACCCCCTGCTCGATGGCACGCCGGGCGAGCTCGGCCCGGATGGGCATCCGGCCCCCCAGGAGAGCCTCGGGATGGAGGCGCCCCAGGAGGACGTTGGCGTCGGTCACGGTGGGTTCGCTCCCCCCGCGGCCGTAGCAGGCGGGGCCGGGGTGGGCGCCCGCGCTCCGGGGCCCCACGCGAAGCACCCCTCCCGCGTCCACCCACGCGACGCTCCCCCCGCCCGCCCCCACGGAGTGGACGTCCACCATCGGGAAGCGCACGGGGAATCCTCCAAATTCCCGCTCCTGGGCGATGAGGGGCGCGCCTCTCTCGATGAGGCACACGTCGGTGCTCGTGCCGCCCATGTCGAAGGTGATGATGTCCTTCTCCCCGGCCCGGCGGGAGAGATGTAGGGCCCCCATCACCCCGGCGGCGGGGCCGGAGGCCAGCGTCCCGACCGGCCGCCGGGCCGCCTCCCAGGCGGAGACCACGCCGCCGTTCGACTGGAGGATGTGAGGCTTCGCGCCGAGGCCGAGGGAGGCGGCGCGCTCCTCCAGGCGGTGGAGGTAGCGGCTCATCACGGGCCCCAGGGCGGCGTTCAGGACGGTCGTGCTCATCCGCTCGAACTCGCGGAACTCGGCCACCACCTCGTGGGAGGCGCACACGAAAGCCCCGGGGAATTGCTCGCGCGCCCACCCGGCCACCGCGGCTTCGTGCCCGGGCCGGAGGTAGCTGTGGAGAAAGCAAACCGCCACCGCCTCCACCCCCTCGCGCCGGAAATCCTCGAGGATCGGCCCCACCGCCTCGAGCCGGGGAGGCACGGAGGGAAGGCCGTTCAGGTAGGTGCGCTCCTCGACCTCGCGCCGGAGGTGGCGCGGGACCGGGGGGGCGGGCTTGGGCCTCCGGATGTCGTAGTTGTGCGGCTGGCGCTGGCGGCGGATCTCCAGGACGTCCCGGAAGCCGGCCGTGGTGATGAGGCCCGTGCGGGCGGTCCTCCCCTGGATGGAGGCGTTGGTGGCCACGGTGGTCCCGTGGCCGAAATAGGCGATCTCGCCCGCCCCCGCCCCCGAGGCGGCGAGGAGCTCTTGGATTCCCCGCTCGACCGCGAGGGAAGGATCCTCCGGCGTCGAGGGGGTCTTGTGGTAAAAGGCCCGGCCGTCCGAGAGGCGGACCAAGGCGAGGTCGGTGAACGTCCCGCCCACGTCCACTCCCAAGGCGAAGCGCTCAGGCGCAATCGTCCCCCCTCGAGCGCCGCAGGCGCTCCCGGAG
>CAYMWZ010000237.1:0-4978 GCA_964394385.1 uncultured Nitrospinaceae bacterium
CCTAGCGCCCGCGCGCTCGAGCGCCTGGCGAAACCGCTCGGGCGGAAGGCCGGGGCGGGGCGCGCCGCCGGGAGGCATGGTCACGAAGAAGCGGCTCCCCGCTCCCGCGAGCTCCTGCGCGAGCCCTCGGTAGTCCTTGTCCCCCACCGCGCCCAGCACGAAGATCCGCCGCCTCGCGCCCCACTGCGGCAGCGCCTCGGCCAGCGCCCGCGCCTTGTCGCGGTTGTGGGCCCCGTCGAGGATGACCCGAGGCCGCCCCGGCAGGGGCTCGAGCCGGCAGGGCAGGCGGGCGGCCTCGACCCCCGCGCGCACCGCCTCCTCCCCGAGGCCCAGGAGCCGGCACGCCCCCGCCGCCAGGGCCGCGTTGGCCGCCTGGTGCGCCCCGCACATCCGGGTGCGAAGGCCCTCCCACGAGGCCCCGTCGGCGAACCCGAGGTCCAGCCGGCAGCCCTCCTCCCCCCAGGCCAGGCCCACCACCTCGGGGGGCGAGAAGAGGTCCGCCCCGCGCTCCCGCGCCGCCCGCGCCACCTCGCGGCGGGCGCTCACGTGGCGGGCGGCCGAGATGACGCGCCCGCCCCAGGTGATGATCCCCGCCTTGTCGCGCGCGATGCGGGCGACGCTCTCCCCGAGGAGGTCGGTGTGGTCGAGCCCGACGGGGGCGATCACGTCGAGGAGAGCGGGCGTCACCGCGTTCGTCGCGTCGTAGGTCCCGCCCAGGCCCGCCTCGAGGACGAGCGCCTCGCAGCCGGCCTCCTCCGCCGCCAGGAGGAACAGGCCCAGGGTCGCCTCGAAATAGGAGGGCGGCCCGAGGACGGGCTCCCGCGCCATCTCGGCCGCGGCGGCGGCGAGGCGGCCGGCGCAGCGGCCGGCGAGGGCGGCCTCGATGAAGCGCCCGTCGATCCAGAAGCGCTCGGACAGGGAGGTGAGGTGGGGCGAGAAGAACGCCCCCGTCCTCACCCCCGCCGCGCGCTGGGACTCCGCCATCATGAGCACGGTCGAGCCCTTGCCGCTCGTCCCGACCACGTGGACGACCGATCGGCCGGGGGAGGGGACGCCCAGGCGCTCGAGCAGGCTCCGCGCCCGGCGCAGGCCGGGACCCACGGCGCGGACGCCCCGCGCGTCCACGCGGGGCCGCCAGAATTTTTTGGGGAGGGCGGCCAGGGCGTCGAGGAAGACCTCGATCCGGCGGAAGGTCTCCGCCGGGGAGAGCGCCTCGGCCCCCAGCAGGGGGGCGACGGGAAGGACCTCCGGGCCCATCTCAGTGGCGGAAGTGGCGGCGGCCGGTGAACACCATGGCGATGCCCTGCTCGGCCGCGGCTTGGATCACTTCTTCGTCGCGGAGCGACCCGCCCGGCTGCGCCACGGCGCGCACCCCGCGCCGGGCGGCCTCATCGAGGCCATCCCGGAAGGGGAAGAAGGCGTCCGAGGCCAGGGCGCAGCCCTCGGTCGGGAGCACCGCCCGCTCGCAGGCCAGGCGCGCGGCGTCCACCCGGCTCATCTGGCCCGCGCCGATACCCACCGTCCCCTGGGGGTCGGCGAGCACGATGGCGTTGCTCTTCACGTGCCGGACCACGCGCCAGGCGAGGCGAAGCGCCCGCTCCTCGCCGGGCGAGGGGCTCCGGGGGGTCACCACGCGCCAGTCGAACTCCTCGGGGACCAGCCGGTCGCGCTCCTGGAGGAGCACTCCCCCCGGCACCGCGCGCAGATCAAACCCCCCCGGGGGGCACGACCCCAGCCCGGGCAGGCGCAGGATGCGCAGGTTCTTCTTCTTCCGCAGGAGGGCGATGGCCTCCTCCTCGAAGCCGGGGGCGACGACCGCCTCGAGGAAGAGGCCCCGCATGGCCTCGGCGGCCGGGCCGTCCACCCTCCGGTTGAACCCCGCGATGCCGCCGAAGGCCGAGACGGGATCGCACGCCAGCGCCCGCTCGTAGGCGGCGGCGGAGGTCTCCCCCAGCCCCACGCCGCAGGGGTTCGTGTGCTTGATGATGGCGCAGGCCGTGCCCTCGAGGTCGGCCACGAGCTCGGCCGCCGCGGCGAGGTCCAAGAGGTTGTTGAAGGAGAGCTCCTTCCCGCCGAGCACTTCGGCCTCCGCGAGCGAGAAGCCGGCCGGGCCCGCCGCGCGGTAGAAGGCCCCCCGCTGGTGGGGGTTCTCCCCGTAGCGCAGCGCCCGCACGCGCTCGAGGTCGAGGGCGAGCCGGGGGGGCAGATCCGGCTCCTCCCCGGCAAGCCCCGCGATGTAGGAGGCGACGGCGGCATCGTAGGCCGAGGTGTGGCGGAAGGCCTTGAGGGCCAGGCGCCGGAGGAGGGCGGGGGGGAACTCCGCGCCCTCCCTCAGGCAGGCGATGACCTCGGGGTAGTCGTCCGGGTCCACGAGGACGGCTACGCGCTCGTGGTTCTTGGCGGCGGCGCGGACCATGGCGGGACCGCCGACGTCGATCTGCTCCACGGCCTCGGCGGTCGCCGCTCCTTCACGTGCTACCGTCTCGCGGAAGGGGTAGAGGTTCACGGCCACGAGGTCGATGGGCTCGATGCCGCCCGCGCGCATCTCATCGGCCTGGCCGGGGAGCCTCCCGAGGATGCCGCCCAGGATCTTGGGGTGGAGGGTCTTGACCCGGCCCCCCAGGATCTCGGGCTGGCCGGTGTAGCGGGCCACATCCGTGACGGCCACGCCCGCCTCCCGGAGGGCGCGGGCGGTGCCCCCGGTCGAGAGGATCTCCCAGCCGGCCTCCCGCAGGGCGCGGCCCAGCTCCGGGGCCCCCCGCTTGTCGCTCACGCTGATGACGGCCCGGCGCGTTGAGCCCATCCCTCAGCCGCCCTCCCGCCGAACCTCGTAGCCCTCGGCGAGAAGCCGCTGGATCAAGGTCTCCAAGTGTTCCCGCCCCCGGACCTCCAGGTGGAGGGTCGAGAGGGTGTGGTTGATGGGCACCTGGGTGGAGAGCCGGTCGTGCTCGATGTGGATGATGTTCACGCGGCAGTCGGCGATGGTCCTCGAGAGCCGCGCGAGGGCGCCGGGCACGTCCTGGAGGGGCACTTGGAGGCGCGCGTAGCGGTTGGCCAGGGCCAGGCCCTTGCCGATGATCCGGGAGAGGAGGTTCACGTCCAGGTTGCCGCCGCTGATGAGGGCGACCACCTTGCCGTTGACCCGCGCCCGCCGGCCGTTCAAGGCGGCGAGGGAGGCCGCGCCCGCCCCCTCGGCCAGCATGCGCTCGCGCTCGAGGAGGCCCAGGATGGCGTCGGCCATGGCGTCGTCGGAGACGGTGACGACCTGGTCCACCAGGCGCTGGATCAGGGGGAAGCAGAAGGCCCCCACCCGCTTGACGGCGATGCCGTCGGCGATGGTCTGGACCGAGGCCGCCTCGACGATGCGGCCCGCGTCGAGCGAGCGCGGCAGCGAGGGCACCCCCTCGGCAACCACGCCAATGATGCGCACCTCGGGCCTGCGGGTCTTGACGACCGAGGCGAGGCCCGAGATCAGGCCCCCCCCGCCCACGGGGACGACGATGGTCCCCGCGTCGGGGAACTCCTCCAGGATCTCGATCCCCAGCGTGCCCTGGCCGGCGATGACGTCGGGATGGTCGAAGGGGGGGATCATGGCCAGCCCGCGGGCGGACTCGTGCTCGCGCGCGCGGGCGTAGGCGTCGTCGAAGGTGGGCCCGAAGAGCTCCACCTCGGCGCCCAGGGCCCTGACGGCGTCGAGCTTGGTGTTGGGGGTGTACTCGGGCATCACGACGAGCGACCGCACCCCCATCTCCTTGGCCGCGAAGGCGACCCCCTGGGCGTGGTTGCCGGCGGACGCCGTGACGACCCCCCACTGGCGCTGGGCGCCGTTGAGGCGCGTCAGGGCGTACATGGCGCCCCGCACCTTGAAGGCACCCGTCCGCTGGAAGTTCTCGGGCTTGAGGTAGACCTCCACCCCCAGCCGCTCGGAGAAGTGCTCGCTCAGGCGGGCGGGGGTGGGCCGGAGGAAGCGGGAGATGACCTCGGCCGCGCGGGCCGCCTCCTCGGCCACCTCCCCCGCCTCGAGGGGCCTCCCCTCATCCGTCATCGCCCGTGAAGGATCCATGCGCATCGCCTCGGCCCCGGGGACGAGAGCCCCTAGGCGCCCTTGAAGAGGGGGGCGCGTTTGCTCAGGAAGGCGTCCACGCCCTCCGCGAAATCCTGGCTGGCGAAGCCCTCCAGCCTGAGCGCCCGGGCCCTCGCCGCCTCCGCGGGGCCGAGGGAGGCCGACTGGATGAGGTTCACCATCTCTTTTGCGTTGCGCACCGAGAGGGGGGCGTTCTCCGCGATGGCGCCGGCGACGCCGTAGGTGAACTCCTCGAGCTCCCCCTTGGGGAGAACGCGGTTGAAGAAGCCCATCCGGTGCGCCTCGGCCGCCGTGTAGCGGCGCGCCGTCATGAGCATCTCCTTCGTGTTGGCCGGACCGATGACGTCCACGATCCGCCGCGTCAGGGGCTCCGGGTAGACGATGCCCAGGCGCGCCGCCGGCACGGCGAGGAGGGCGTCCTCGGCCGCGTAGCGCAGATCGCACACCGCGAGGAGGCCCACCGCCCCCCCCATGCAGTAGCCGTGCACCATGGCGATGATCGGAAGACGGACCCTCCCGAGCCGCCCCCAGGCCTCCTCGAGGAGGTCGCTGTGAGCCTGGGCCTGCTCCGGAGTGGTGGTGTCGCGGAACTCGCCGATGTCCTGCCCCGAGGCGAAGGCCCTCTCCCCCGCTCCCCGGAGGACGATGACCCGGCTCTCCCCTTCGGCCTCAAGCTCCTCGAAGATGGCCGGGAGCCTCCGCCACATGGCGCGCATGACGGCGTTGTGCTGCTCGGGCCGGTTGATGACGACCGTGGCGACGCCGCCGCGCCTCTCGACCTGAAGGGTGTCCTCGCTCATCTCGCTCCTGCGCCCTTCCCCCGGAGGGGGAGGAGGGGAGACCGGAGCGGGCCTGTAAGCCGGGTTCTGTCGCCCGCCCCGAGGGGCGGGCCCG